>CAZNBH010000067.1:0-4811 GCA_964571355.1 uncultured Aquifex sp. | reverse complement strand
CCAAAGGGTTTTCCAATAATCACCACCTTTAAGGACTTTTTTAAGCTCCGAAACCTCGGGGTGGGAAACGATATTTTTATCCTCGAAAGGGAGTTCGAGCTTCCAGAAAACCTGTTGGAGGAACTTGAAAGAAAGATTCCCTAAGGGGTTTTTTCCGCCCTTTCTTCTTTCCACTCGGGGTTTTTAAAAATCCAAATCCCCCAAAGGGGTGCGAGGAAAAACATCCCATAAAGGAGAGCCCACTGGGTGTTTACCAACCAGAGGAGGAAAAAGATAATTGTTAGCAACCACAAAAGATTTGTAACTTTTCGCGGTTCCATTGGGGTAGAGAATTATAACCCAAATTGTCAATAATAATAGTGATGGAAACCTTCGAGGATATCCTCCAATACAAGAGGAAGGTCTACGAAACCGCCTGGAGCACTTTCGTCTACCTCATAAAGCATAGGATAGACCCCACCCCGGAGAACTTTAAGAAATACTTCGAGAAGTTCCTAAAAGAGGAGGAAAAAATCGAAAATCCCATAAAGAAGGTTTTACGAAAGACAACCAACGTTTTGGGGGAGGCTACGAATACCCTGGAAGAGGTTGTTTTCAACCTAAAGGAGGCGGAAAAACAGAAGGAATTAAACCGTTTTTTGGACGACGTTATCGACAAACTTGAAAAGGAAAAAGGTTCCTTGGAAAACCTCCGCAGGGAGGTTGAAAAGGTCGAGCAGGACCTCGAGGCGGTAAATAGAAGTATGTATATAGACCCCTTAACGGGGGTATGGAACCGATTGGCACTCGAGGAGTTTCTACCAACCCTTCCCAAGCTCGCCCTCGAGAGGAACATAGTCGTGGCATTCCTCGACCTTAACAAGTTCAAGCATATTAACGACACCTACGGGCATCTTGTCGGGGACAAAATCCTACGGCATTTTGCCAATTACCTAAAGGCTAACCTAAAGAGGAAGGATTTTGTAGCCCGCTACGGCGGGGACGAGTTTGTTGTAATTCTGTTCGACATAGATTTGGAAGATGCCAAGCAGCTTTTTGAAAAGCTCAGGAAGGAATTCCCTCCCCTGGAGGTCAACGGCAAAACCATAAAGGTCGACTTTTGCGTGGGGCTTACCGTCCCCTTCGGGAGCGACAAGCCGGAGGAAATCCTGAACCGCGCCGATATGGCTATGTACGAGTGCAAAAAAACCGGTCAAATCGGAATAAAGCTAAAATGAATCCCCTTTTTGGACAACCTTTGCAATTTTTCCAATCCCCCAACGGGAACTATGTTTTTTTCTTACAGTGGTTACGGGGCTAAGACTCTTTTCGGAACCGCTGTTGGTCGAGGTTGTGAGCTCCACCCAAGAGGTCGTTAAGGATAGCCATTTTCCCCATTTTAGACCGCTTGTCGCAAAGGCTCAAACCAAGGGGAGGGGAAGAAAGGGCAAATGGTATTCCCCCCCCGAAGGGGGGCTTTACTTTTCGGTAAAAATACCGAAGGACTTTTTTCCCAATACCGACCTATCCCCAATAGCCCTCGTGTGCGGTCTTGCCGTGTCGGAAACGGTCGACACCTATATCTTTTCCAAGATAAAGTGGCCTAACGACGTCTACATAAGGGGTAAAAAGGTCGCCGGTATTCTCGTGGAGGCGACAAAGGAGGACCTAATAGTGGGGATAGGGGTAAACCTAAACATCAAAAGGTTTCCAAAGGATTTACAAAACCCCGCAACGTCGATATACCTCGAAACCGAACAATACGTGGAACCTTTGGAATTTTTAAACCTTCTGTTGGAAAACCTATCGGTGGAACTCCTCAAGTTTAGGGGTGAGGGTTTTGACCCCTTTGTGGAACCCATAAACAGGAAACTCCTCTGGAGGGGGAAACGGGTAATAATCGACCAAAGGGAGTGCGGGAAACTTTTAGGTATAACCCCGAGGGGAACCGCTCTGATAAAGACCTGTTTCGGGAAGGTTAAGGAGTTCCCCTACGGGGATATCTCCCTGCGGGGGGCTACAATTAAATAGCTTGCAATGTTGAGATGGATTATAGACCTATGGGAGATAGAGGAGCTAAGACGTAGGTTTCTCTATACCCTTGGAATTTTGGCGATTTACGCCTTGGGGACCCACATTCCCCTCCCCGGTATCAACACCTCCGCCCTCGAGAGCTTTTTCCGTCAATACGAGCAAAGTATTTTTATGCTCTACAACCTCTTTTCGGGTGGAGCTCTGCAGAAGATGACCGTTTTCGCCCTCGGTATACTCCCCTACATCACCGCCTCTATTCTGATGCAGATACTCGCCGCATCCATTCCCTACCTAAAGCAACTCCAAACCGAGGAGGGGGACTACGGTAGGTACAAAATACAGGAGTACACCAAGTATTTAACCCTCCTTATTGCTACAATTCAAGCGGTGTTTTTGACCGTTTGGCTCCAAAACCAAACAGCCCCCGATGGAACCCCCTTGGTTTACAACGCGGGGCTCGGCTTTACGATAACGGCTGTTCTTATACTGGTGGCGGGGGCTATGTTCGTAACCTGGCTCGGGGAGAGGATAACCAAGCACGGGATAGGTAACGGGGCGTCGATGATAATCTTTGCGGGGATAGTCGCGCGCTTCCCTTCGATGATTTCCCAAATAATCGAAACCTTCAAAACGGGGGAAATCTCGATTATAGACCTCGCGATAGTTATCCTCGCCGTGGTCGCGATAATCGTCGGGATAGTTATAATGCAGGAAGCGGAGAGGAGAATACCCATTCAGTACCCCCAAAGGAACTTGGGTTTCGGCGCACCCACCGCCTCCTATCTCCCGATTAAGCTAAACCCCGTCAGCGTTATGCCCATTATCTTCGCCCAAGCCATTCTGGTTATGCCCGCAACGTTGGTTCAGATGTTTCATTTTCAAAAGCTAGCCTTTTTACAGGATTGGCTCCGCTACGACTCTTTGGTCTACAACATCATCTATGTGGCTTTAATCATCGTTTTCACCTACGTTTACGCCTCGGTGATAATAAACCCGCAGGATATTGCCGAGAACTTACGGAAGGCGGGGGCTTTCATTCCGGGGGTGAGACCGGGTAAGGAAACCGAGGAATACCTGGCTACCGTTATAAACCGCCTCCTGTTCGTGGGGGCTATATTCCTCGCCGTTATCGCAATAATTCCCGTTTTAATCTCGATTAAGACCCATATACCCTTTTACTTCGGGGGAACCACCGCCCTCATCACCGTCGGCGTGGCGCTCGATACCCTTCACCGCATAGAGGGTCATATCACCATGAGGAAATACTACCAATTCCTATCCCGTTAGGATTTTTCCTTTATGTTTTTCCCCCTTTTGGTGTTAAACCTCTTTATCCTCCTTTTGAGGTTTGTCTATATCTTCGTTACACCCTTCGATTTGTCCCCCGAGGAGGCTCAATACTGGGATTGGAGTAGGCATTTGGACCTCTCCTATTACTCGAAGCCTCCGCTGGTGGCCTATCTGAATTGGATTTCGACCCACCTTTTCGGAAATACAGAGTTCGCCGTTAGGTTTTGGCCGGCGGTTTTTGGGTTTTTGTCCTCCCTTTTAATTTACCGCTTCGCGGCATCCTTTTTTAAAAACGAAAGGCTGGCTTTCTGGCTCGGACTTTTGCCCCATATCTTTGTGGGTTTTAACGCCCTCTCCTTTGTCTTTACCACCGATACACCCCTCTTTTTCTTCTGGGGGTTAAGCCTTTACCTCCTCTGGAGGGCGGTCGAAACGGAAAAAAACTTTTATTGGTTCCTTTTGGGGGTTTCGGGTGGTTTGGGGTTCCTATCAAAGTATTCCATGGCTCTATTTTTCCCCCTCGGATTGGTCTACATAGGTGTTAAAAAACCCCGATTGTTCAAAACCTTTAAACCCTACCTAGCGATGGTTTTGGGGTTTCTGTTCACCCTACCGGTAATTTATTGGAACTACACCCACGGGTGGGTCTCCTTTAAACACGTTTTGAACCTTTCGGGGATAGAGAAAAAAACCCATTTCCCCAATTGGGAAACCTTCTTTAACTTTTTGGCCTCCCAAGCCGCCCTTTTGGGGTTCGGATTTTTCTTCTACCTCCTCTGGGGGTGGGTCAAAAACTTCACCCCCAAAAGGGAGGGTTTTATCTTTACCCTCTTTTCGTTTTATCCCTATCTGGTGTTCCAACTGTTGGCTCTGAAAAAATACGTCTACGGGAACTGGGCGGGTTTTGCCTACTTTTCGGGTGGAATTTTGGCGGGATATTACTACGTGAGGAGCTTTAAAAAACTTTTACCCCTTTCGTTGGTAGTTTTGTTTTTATCGGTTTTCCTATCGGCGGTAGCCTTTTACCCGCCCCTTATAGACAAGTTGGGACTGAGGAAATTACTCCCACCCAAAAGGGACCCCACCAAAATTATGGTCGGTTGGGAAAAACTCGGAAAGGAGGTTTCCCAATTTTACAATCCCAAAAGGGACTTTATCTTTTCCAACCTCTACCAGATTAGCGCCGAAATGGCTTTTTACGTAAAGGGGAACCCCCAAACCTACGTTTTTAACTACTATCAGAGGATGAACCAATACGACCTTTGGGAGGTAAAGGACTTTTCACTCTTCGAAAAGTGGCTAGAAGGAGAAAATATCCCCCCCGAAAGGGTTTTTAATTGGAAGCCCCTAAAGGGGAAGAACGGGATTTTTATAACCCCCCTTTCGGGTGTTCCGAAGGAAATAAGGAATTCCTTTAAAAGGGTATTGTGGAGGAAAAAATTCCCCGTTGTGTGGAGGGGGGAGGTTGTAAGGGTCTATTACATCTTCTACCTCGAGGGGTTTAAGGG
>CAZNBH010000066.1:0-4889 GCA_964571355.1 uncultured Aquifex sp. | reverse complement strand
AAGGAAGAGGTCAAAGCGATGAGGGAGCGCTCCGACGTTACCGCCGTTCCCGCCGCCTCCGTCGTAGCCGAGGCCATGCTCGCAATAGTTTTAGCCGACGCCTTTTTGGAAAAATTCGGCGGGGATTTCCTCGAAGAGGTGAAGGAAAGGTTCAACCTCTACATGGAACACGTTAAAAACTTTTAACCTGCCCCGTACTTTTTCTTTAGCCTTTCCAAAAGGGGTTTAAACTTTTCGTTGGAGTACATCGAGCGGTCCAAATATTTCCACTTTTCGAACACGAAGCGGTCTATAATTTCCACCGCATCCTCGGGGTGGTCTATTATCTGGAAATAGTTGAGGTCATCCTCCGAAATCGTTCCAAACTCCACCATCGTATGGCGCATAAATTTCACCAGAGGTTTCCAATAATCGGAACCGAATAGCAAAATGGGAAAAGGATACATCTTGCGGGTTTGCATCAAGGTAAGCGCCTCAAAGAGTTCGTCAAAGGTTCCATACCCCCCGGGGAAGATTATATAACCCAACGCGTAACGTATCAGCATAACCTTACGGACAAAAAAGTGCTTGAAGAGCAACCTCTTGGTCAGGTAGGGATTTTTATTCGCTTCCGATGGGATATCTATCTGAAAGCCCACACTTTCGGCTCCCGCATCGTACGCCCCCTTATTGGCGGCCTCCATTATACCGGGTCCCCCTCCCGTTATGACGGTATACCCCTCCTTTCCAAAGAGGTAGGCGGTCTTATAGGCTAGTTGGTAATACCTATTGGAGGAATCGAAACGGGAACTCCCAAAAAAGGTAACCGAGGGTCCCAGTTCCCCCAAGAGGTCAAAACCCTGAACGAACTCCGAAAGGATTTGAAAAAGCCTCCAAACATCCCCCTGTTTGGCCTTAAGTTCCCCTATAACCCTCCACTCGTGGAAATGCCGAAATTTATCCCACTTTTTGGTCATATTCTTAATCCCTTCCCCCGAGGAGGAATAAATTGAGCCCCTTACCGAATAGGTTAAAGGTGAACAAAACCCTCCATTCGTACTTATTCCTATCCCTGTTGTACTCCCTTTGGTAGGTTAGACCGGCGTTCCAACAATCGCGGTTGTAGGTTAGGGAAACACCCAAGTAGGTATTTCTTCCCTCCTTGCTATCGTAATTCCCATTAAGGGAAATACCTATTCTCCTATGCCTGAAATCGATACCGTAAGATGCTCCCTCCGATTGGATTTCCTTTAAGTGGTTTTTACTCAAGTAGTAGGAAAATTTCACCGAGAGCTTTGTTAAGAGGGTTTGGATTAGTTTCCAATTTATTCCGGCGGAGGTATAGATAAACTCCCCGAGTTTGTAATCGTAATAGGTTTGACCGTAGACGGAAATATCCCTCGATGGGGTATTCCAAGAGGTGTAAACTTTCAAAGGCAAAAGGTTTCCGCTCATATGATATCCATCGGTGGGGAGGTTGTAACCACCGTAAAAGTTGTAGGGTTGCTCAACGATTACCTCACCTACTTTAATCCCTTTGTAGGAAATATCGTTTAGTCCTCTAACGGTTAGAGTATTCTTTTGTGAAACCTCGTCGAATACATCGAAATTGGGGGTAGGACGCTCCTTAAAGGGATTAAATTCGTAAACCCACTCCCAAGAGGAGAAAACGTTCCATTTCTCGGTTTTTATAAGGTCGAAATCGTAAAAAAGGCTTTTAGCTTTAAACTCGATACCGCCGACGTAACGGTAGTTTCCGTAGCGTTTGGAGGAGTAATACAGGAAGTAAGGCTTCAAATAAAAGGTTACGGGGGTAGTTCCGAAAACCTTTTCCCACGAAAGTTGGGGGTTTATCCTAAACCTCCAAAGGGAATGTTCGTAGCGGTAAAAGTTGGTGAGTTCCGTCGAGAGGTCGAAGTTTATACCCCTACCCAAGGAGATGGGTTTTAAATAGAATTCCACGTCGGGGAGTAGGGCTAAATCCTCCGACCTATTGGTGGTTGCGAGGTTGTAAAAGTATTCCGTTTTTAGGTTTAAGTAAAAACTCCTATCCTCGATAAGGTAGCTCAAATAGCTCCTCGCAAAACTCTTGTAGTGGAGTTGCTCATCGGTAAAAAACACGTCGTAGTAAAAGTCCTTATCGGAGGGATACTCCCATTGGAACTTCAATTCCCCGCTGTATCCCTTGGCGGAAAAGAGAAATCGGTTTTTCCTGTGGTAGGTTCTCCCCTCCCACCACTTACCGGGGTAGGCGCTATCGTAATAAAACCCGTTCAAGGTTTCCAAGTAGGTATCGCTCGAAAAGTATTTCCTAAAGTAAACCGTTCCCCCGTAGAGCTTGGAAGTTCTGTAATCACCCGTTAAGGTTAAATCGCTGTGGGCATCTATAGCCCAATAGAAGGGTTGCTGGTAAAAGAACCCGTTATAGGTATCGAAACCCAACGTGGGGGCTAAAAAACCGGTTTTCCTCTTGGTCAAAAACCCGTAGTAGGGGGTGTAAAAAACTGGGATGTTTTCCACCCTAACGGTTGCCGAGTAAAGGGTTCCTTCCCCTTCCCTCTTTTTGTAAATAAATTTTTTGGAGCAAATCTCGGCACTTTTATCGGAACAGGTAGTTGCACAAACCCCCTTAAAGGTGTAAATATCCCCTTGGATTTTTAAAACCTTTGCGGTGAAAAAGCCCTCCTTAACCTTCCCCCTGACGTTAAAAAGCTCTATCGACCTATCCTTTAGGTGGTATATCAAACGGTCGGCGTGGAGAAAAACCTCCTTACGGTCGGTAATAAAGACGTTCCCCTCGGCGTAAACGATTTTTTTCTTCAAATCGTACCAAACGCGGTCGGCCTTTATATAAAACCTCCTATAGGAGATTTGAACATCTTGGGAGGCTTCCAAAAGATGTTTTCCCTTCAAAAACTTAACACTTTTGGCGTCAAGCTCTATTAAATCCCCGAATACCGCGAGGGGAAAAGCAACCAACGCTACGCCGAGGGGTCTTAGCATTAAGAGATTATGCTATTTGAAAGCAATTAATTTATTCCCCCGAAGGGCTTTATTCTTAAACTCTTGATGGAAAAGCTCCTCATAAAGCACGGCTACGTGGTCGACCCCTCCCAAAACATCGAAGGTTTGGCCGACGTACTCGTAGAAAACGGAAAGATTTCAAAAATAGAAAAGGAAATAGCCCCTTCGGGGGATGAAAAAGTTATAGATGCAAGGGGTATGGTGGTAGCCCCCGCCTTTGTAGACCCCCACGCCCACCTCCGAGACCCCGGCTACACCCACAAAGAGGACATAGAGAGCGGGAGCAAGGCGGCGGTTTTTGGAGGCTTTACAACCGTGGTAAGTATGCCCAACACAAACCCCGAAACCGATAACCCCGCCATAGTGGAGTACCAAATCTTAAAGGCCAAAGAGGTAGGACTTATAAGGCTTTTTCCTTCGGCGGCTATAACCAAAGGGAGAAAGGGGAAGGAACTTACCGAGTTTGGGGAGCTAAAAAAGGCGGGAGCGATAGCCCTTACCGACGACGGAACCACCCCCACCGACGAAGCTTTACTCCGAACAGCCTTTGAAAATGCCGCCGATTGGGATTTACTTATAATGGACCACGCCGAAATACCCTCCCTCGCACGGGGACATATAAATGAAGGAAAAATTTCTTCCTTCTTGGGGATAGAGGGGAGGAGTCGCTCGGCGGAGGCTATTGCCGTAGCCCGCGATGGGTATTTGGCACAAATTACCGGCGCGAGGGTTCATATACAGCACATCACCGCAAAGGAAACGGTGGAACTTTTAAAACTCTTCAAGGAAAAGGGGATAAAAATAACCGGTGAAGTAAATCCCAATCATTTGCTCCTCACTGAGGAGGCGGTTTTAAAATACGGTTCCCTCGTAAAGGTAAACCCTCCACTTCGAACCGAAAGGGATAGAAAAGCCCTAATAGAAGCCCTCGCCGAGGGGGTTATAGACTGTATCGGTACCGACCACGCACCCCATGCCGATTGGGAAAAGAACAAACCCTTAGACCAAGCCCCTCCGGGAATGCTCGGATTTCAGATAGCTTTACCAGCCTTGGTAAAGCTCTACCACGAAGGCTTAATAACCCTAAAAAGGATGGTGGAAGTTTTGACCACCGCTCCGGCAAAAATTTTGGGTCTCTACCCCCAATTGGGAAGCTTGAAGGAAGGAACTCCCGCCGATGTTGTTATCTTCGACCTAAAACACGAATGGGAATTCTCAAAGGAAATAAATCCCTCAAAGAGCAACAACTCCCCCTTTATAGGACAAAAACTGGTGGGAAAGGTTTTTTATACCATTAAAGAGGGAAAAATTGTTTACGAATACAAAAACGGGAAAAACTTTTTCCTTCCCCTTTAACATCTATTTGGACTTAATAACCTGTCGAGGATTATTGCGGCGGCGTTCCTCACCGAGAGGTGGTTCCAATCGCCGGCTCCCATTATAGGTTCGAGGATATAGTCAAAGGTCTCCATAAGGTCGGGAACTATACCGTGCCCCGTTCCGAGGATTATTAAAAAATCCTTGTCCCTTTCGGAGTGTATCTTTTCCGAAAGTTCCCTAAAGGTTACGGTGTTGGGATACTTCCTCGCGGAGGTACCCACCAGTATAGGTTCCTTCCCCCTTTTGGAAACTATATCCTCTATAACCTCGTCGAGGGTATAAACAACTTTTACCAAGGAGACCGCATCCCTACGGGTGGGATTATCCTCCCCACCTTCCCCGAGCCAATAATCTATTTGCCTCTTTATAATCTCCTGTTGGGCTTCCAAGGGTTGAACTATGTAATAGGTATTAATCTCGTAAGTCCTCGCCGGGCGGGCTATATCGTGCAAATCCAAAGGTGTAAAGGAGGTAATTATCGGTGTCTTTTTATCCTTACCCAAAAC
>CAZNBH010000065.1:2494-4897 GCA_964571355.1 uncultured Aquifex sp. | reverse complement strand
TCTATATTGGTTATCCCACAGATTTTTACCTTAGTCATCGCTAAACCTATCGATGTTATCCCCTTTTGAGCTCACACCATCCGCTGGTAGCCTTTTCCCTCGGGATATAGAGGACATAACGGGGTCTTATATCTATTCCGAGCTCCTTCATTAGGAAGTTTCTAACCTCCTTGATTTTCCAGAAAAATAGGAGGTCACCCTTGAAGTGGACCTCGGTCCACATTCCCAACCTTAGGGGGATATCCCAATGTTTTAACTCGTTTAGGAGCTCGTTGTAAAAAATCTCCGCAAGGGGATGGTCTTCGAGCAAATCCTTTTCCATACGGGCTAGGGCTTCGGCGTAGGAGTGGCAAGCCGCCTTCAGCTTTTCTATATGGGGCGAATTTATTTCCAACTCGAGGGTTCCCTTAAAGATTTCGGTTTTAAAACCGCCGATGTCCACCTTTTCCTTGAGGTCGAAGATTTCCACGTAAGCGGTGGTTATCTTGTCCTCGGGTAGGTATACCCTCTCGGGGATATCGAGCTCATCCATTACGGGGTACTTTTCGAGAACCATCCTTTTAACGTCCTTGGCTATCTCCTCGAGTTTTAAACCCTTGGTGGTGAGGTATTTTTTAACTCTGTTCTCGAGCTGTTTGTCCTTTTTTATGTAGTAGAAGATAACCGCCGAGGTTATCGCCTCTTCGAAAACGTTCCTCGGAAGGAAAGGTTTATTTTCCTCGTCCCTCAAAAACCCTTTCCGGGAGAAAATTATCGGGGTCCACGTTAAGAGTTGCATTTTTAACCTCCTAATAGGGATTATATAAAATAATTTAAGCCTACCTTTGTTAGGTTAAAATTTCCCGCAAAAAAAAATTGGAAATCGCAACGCAATAATTGTATATTCGGAGAGGAATGAGGCAAGCGGTGGATTGGAAAACCCTTTCGGAAATCCCCGAAGGGCATAAAGTTAGAGTTGTAGGATTTACCGCCGGCAGAGGCTTAAAAAACCGCTTGGCGGGATTGGGTATATACATAGGTCAAACCTTGGAGGTTCTAAAAAACGGCGGAAGGGGTCCTATCCTCGTGAGGGTAATGGGGAGAAAAATAGGCTTGGGGAGGGGGGAATCGGAAAAAATCCTCGTGGAGGAAATCGAATAGATATCCTTTTAAGGGAATGGCAAAGGTTCTCCTAATCGGTTTGGGGAATATGGGGAGAAAGTACCTAAAAAAGTTCGAGGAACTCGGAATAAAACCCTCGTTGTGCGATATAAACGAAAACCTAAGGGGGGAATTCGAAGATTATCCCTTTTTTTGTTCGTACGGGGATTTAGAAGATACCCCCGAAAAGGTTTTCGTAGCCGTAAACCCCCAATACCACCCCGAAATAGCCGCCCACTTTTTGGAAAAAAAGAGTTATGTTTTTTTAGAAAAACCGCCCGCCCTATCGGGCGGGGAGCTTATCCCCTTGGTGGAAAAATACGGTAAAGACCGCATTAGGGTTTCCGAAATAGAGCGTTACTCCTTCGCGGTTAGAAATTTAAAAATCAACCCCGAAAGGGTTTTAGGTATAAAAATCAACCGTCTAAACGCGGGAAAGGGATACATAAACCCCGTTTGGGATTTGGCTTGGCACGACCTCTACCTGCTCCTATACCTCTTTGGGGACTTTAAAATAAAGGAAGTCCACAAAAGGGGAGAACACTTTTATACCCTAAAGGGAGAGGTTTTGAACTCCATCCCCTTCGAGTTAAACGTTGCGTGGAATTACCCCCAAGTGGACAGGTCTTGGGGTATAGAAACCCCCGATGGAGAAATAACCCTGGACTTTTACCGCGAAAGGAGGATAGAAAACGGCATTATTACCTCCGAAAGGAAAAGCGGGGACAAACTCCTCGAAATGGTAAAGGATGTATTGGAGGATAAATACGACCCCCTTTCGGTGGAGAGGGCTATAAAGCTCCTTTCGGAGTTGGAAAGGATAAAGGAAAACCTTTAAGGGGATTAAACCGCTTTCTCTCCCCTTTCGCCGGTTCTAATCCTTATAACATCCTCTACGGGGATTACGAAAATCTTACCGTCCCCGACCCTTCCGGTGCGGGCGGTGTTGGCTATGGTCTCTATAACCTTTTCGGCGTCCTCGTCCTTCACGACCACTTCGATTTTTATCTTGGGTAGGAAGTCTACAACGTATTCGGTTCCCCTGTAAATTTCGGTTTCACCCTTTTGTTGACCAAAACCCCTAACCTCGGAAACGGTCATTCCACCGATACCTATTTTTATGAGTGCGTCTTTTACCTCTTCGAGTTTAAAGGGCTTGATAATAGCCTCTATTTTTTTCATATCCGAACCCTCCTTCGCTTGCCAAAAAATTATATAAAAGGAAGATTAAAACACGAAGGCTATTTCGGCGCCTACTCTGAA
>CAZNBH010000065.1:0-2394 GCA_964571355.1 uncultured Aquifex sp. | reverse complement strand
CCAACGGAGATTTTGTCGTTAAACTTGTATTCTCCCAAAAGGGCTACACCTATCGAATCGGCATCATCCCCGGGTTGAGGTTTATTTAGATAGTCCACATAGAGGGTTAAAGGTAGTTGTTTAAAGTAGTTGTTGGTAAAGGTGAGGTTATACACCCGTGTATTGGTTGCATCGCTTTTATCGGGAATTAGCACGTTAAAGCTTACGGAGGTGCTATAGGGTAGTTCAGCGCTTACCCCACCTTCAAAAGCCATTTTTCCATCGTCGGTATCCCTATCGTTAACGCCGGCGTAAACGGAGAATTGCCCAATATCGGCGCTTACCCTTACCCCATCGTACCAAACGGGTTCACCAGCCCAAACCAAACCCCTCTGAATGTTTACGTTTTGCCAGGTGAAGGGCAACTCCCCACCGATATTGGTGGCAAACCTACCGGCGGTTACCTTTACAAAGGAAAACTTACCTTCTACATAGGCTTCGAAAAGTCCGAAGTTGTTGCTGCTATCGCTGAAAGCCCCGTTTGCATCGTCCGGTTTGGGGAAAGGCTCTTGCCCTACAACGGGAAACCAAGCCTGACCGAAGCTTACGCCGAACCCGAAGGGGCTTTGGTCGGTTGCCTCTTTGTAAACGCCGAACACGGCGCTGTAGGCGAACATATCGGAGTAGTTGGACTCTCCCCCTATGCTGTCGTCCCTATCGGCGGTGTAGAAGTAATAACCCGCCAAGTCGATGTTGATATCGACATCTTTGGAATTCAAAAGTTTTTTTAGCTCTTCGAGGCTACCGGCAAAGGTTGCGGAGGAAATTCCCAACAATCCCGCCAATGCCAAGTTTTTAACCTTTCCCATAGGGGGATTAGTAAATGTGAAAATCGAAAAATAGAAAAATTTAGCGGTTATTCAATTGTTAACAATTTTGTTAAGTTGTGTATTCGGCATTTAGCCTCACATAATCGTAGGTGAGGTCGGAGGTGTAATAAGTCCACGAATAACTCCCCTCGCGAAGGTCCACCTTTATTAAAACCTCCTTGTTTTGTTTCATATATTCGGATACCTTCGAAAGGTCTACATTCGTAGGTTTTCCGTCCTCAAAGAGGAGGAAATCCCCTATATAAATCCTCAATCGGTTTTGGTCTATCGGATATTCGGGGACACTACCGGCGGCTCCCGCAATCCTTCCCCAGTTTGGGTCGCAACCGAAGAGGGCGGTTTTCACCAATAGCGACGTAGCCACCCTTTCGGCTATAGCCTTTGCCTTTTCCTTACTTTCCGCATTTACAACTTGAACGACCCCTATTTTGGTAGCACCCTCCCCGTCCTCCACTATTTGTTTTGCTATGTTTAGTGCTACCTTCAAGGTGTCCTTTTTTAGTTCCTCCAAGGGGATTTCTTCATCCTCCAGAGCAACCAATAGGAAACTGTCGTTTGTGGAGGTGCACCCGTCGACGGTTATCGAATTGAAGGTTCTTTCGGTTACCTCCAAGTGGAGGTTTCTCAAGGTTTCAAAATCGACCTTTGCGGGGGTAAAAATATAGGCGAGCATCGTCCCCATATTGGGGTGTATCATTCCCGCCCCTTTACCGAACCCAAAGGCATGCTTTCTTTTGGCGTACTTTGGAAACCTATCGGTGGTCGATATAGCCTCGGAGGCCCTTTTCAGGTCGAGGGGTTCGAGGTTTTTGCAAGCCTCGTCAATCCCCTTTAGGACCTTTTCTATAGGTAGCGGAACCCCAATAATACCGGTGGAAAATACGAGAACCTCGTCGGGGTCTATGTTCAGGTTTTCCGCCACCCTTTGAGCCATTAATCGGGCGTGTTCCAAGCCCTCTTTTCCCGTTCCGCAGTTGGCGTTCCCGCTGTTTACCACAAAAGCCCTAAAACGGGTCTTTTTATCGGTCAAACCCTTGGAGTAGATAACCGGAGCCGCCTTAAAGTGGTTTTTCGTATAAACGGCGGATACCAAAACCGGTTTATCGAAATAAACCACCAAGAGGTCTTCCCTTCCCGAGGGCTTTATCCCCGCCTTGGAAATCCCCATTAAAATGTCGGTTCCCATAAAGGGAAACTTTTAAACCCTTTTCCTCAAAACGAGGTTAATATTCGTAATCCCCAACCTTTGGAGTTCGGACAAAAGTTCGGCTACGTACCTATAAGGGGTCTTTTCGTCCGCCATTACGTTCACCAGTAGGGGTTTTTTTTCCTTTAAAAGCTTTGCCAATTGGTGGAGGGTGTAAACCTTTCTCCCCACCATATAGTGGCCGTTTTTATCTATCGAAATACTTAAAGAGTTCACGTTTACCGCCTTACCTTCCCCTTTGGGGAGATTTACAAATACCGACACCAATTGGTTGTTAAAAGCGATAATCGCCAAAAAGAGGAAAACGGCGAGCATCAC
>CAZNBH010000064.1:1229-4954 GCA_964571355.1 uncultured Aquifex sp. | reverse complement strand
ATGATGCCTTTGGTAATCCAAATAGAGGAGATTAACTACGTATTGGACACCTTGAGATGGGCTATTGAGGAAACCTTAAAGGGGAGACCTTAAAGTTCACCTCTGAAGGTTTTCCCTCTTTCTTTTCCTTATATTGGGAGAAGGGGTTAATTCCGTTCCTCCAAAAGTTATCATTTTTCACCATGTCGAAAATCCTCATAGGGGTGGATACGGGGGGAACGTTTACCGATTTTGTATATAAGACCGACAAAGGTTGGGGGGTTTATAAAACCCTTTCGACACCCGATAACCCCGCAAGGGCTATCCTTGAAGGTTTAAAGGTTGTAGGAGAGGACAAACCCCGTTATATCGTTCACGGCACGACGGTGGCAACCAATACTCTGCTCGAACGTAAAGGGGCTAAAACAGCCTTTATTACCAATAGGGGTTTTAAGGATATTATCGAAATCGGTCGCCAAAATAGGGAGAGGCTCTACGACCTCCACTATAGGAGACCTACCCCTTTGGTTCCTTCCGAGTTGAGGTTCGAATTGGATTGCAGGATAAACTCCAAAGGGGAAATTGTTAAAGATTTAGACCCCGAAGAGGTAAGGAAACTCGCAAAACTCTTAAGGGAGAAAAGGGTTGAGGCTATCGCCGTTAGTTTTTTGTTCTCCTTTTTAAACCCCATCCACGAGAGGAGGGTTAAGGAAATCCTCCAAGAGGAGCTAAAGGATGTTCCCATTTCGGTGTCTTCCGAAATACTTCCCGAGTTTAGGGAGTACGAGCGCTCCTCCACCGTGGTGGTAAACGCCTACGTTGCCCCCAAAATGGGCAAATACATATCGACCCTTCAAGGGGCTCTAAAAGAGGATGATAAGCTCGTGATAATGCAGTCCAACGGGGGTGTGGTCTCCGCCGAGACTGTGGTAAAGGAGCCTGTCAGAACGGTTTTGAGCGGTCCCGCCGGCGGGGTTGTGGGGGCTTGGAAAATCGGGAAAGTGGCGGGTTTTGAAAGGCTTATTACCTTCGATATGGGGGGGACTTCCACCGATGTATCCCTTGTAGACCGAAAACCCACCCTCACGACGGAAACGAAGATTTCGGGAATCCCTATAAAGGTTCCGATGATAGATATCCACACGGTGGGGGCTGGAGGTGGTTCTATCGTTTGGGTCGACAAGGGAGGGGCTCTAAAGGTGGGTCCCCAAAGCGCCGGTGCCGACCCGGGTCCCATATGCTACGGCAGGGGCGGGAAGGATATAACGGTAACCGATACAAATCTCTTTTTGGGAAGGCTTATTCCCGACCACTTTTTGGGTGGAAGGATGAAACTACAAACCGAACCGGTGAGGAGGGCGTTTAAAAAACTCTCTGAGGAACTGAACATAGACCCCTACCAATTGGCGGAGGGGATTTTAAAGATAGCCAACACCAAAATGGAAGGGGCTATAAGGGTTATATCGGTTCAGAGGGGGTATAATCCCGCCGACTTTACCCTATTTAGCTTCGGCGGGGCGGGAGGAATGCACGCCGCATTTTTGGCTAGAAGTTTGGGCATTCCGCGGGTGTTCGTCCCCAAAAATCCGGGGCTACTCTCGGCTATGGGGATGCTTTTAGCGGACCTCGTAAGGGACTACTCCCTTACGGTTATGGTTCCCCTCTACAGGGAAAACGAAAGTGAGGTTTACACCCACCTTAAGGAACTGTTTAAAACGCTCGAAACCCGGGCGAGGGAGGATATGGAGAGGGAAGGTTTTACCGAACTTGGGAGGGATTTATTCCTCGAATACTCCCTCGATGTGCGCTATAAAGGTCAGTCCTACGAGGTAAACATTCCCTTCAAAGAAGACCTTTTTAGGGAATTTGAAAAGACCTATAGAAACCTTTACGGGTACACTTTGGAAAACCGACCTTTGGAGGTTGTAAATATAAGATTAAAAGCGGTGGGGGTTGGGGAAAAACCACCCTTTGAGAGGATACCTAAAACCGACGGTAAGCTCCTCCAAAGGGCTGTAATAGGGGAATCGAAAACCTACTTCGATGGAAAGTGGGTTCCCGTAAAGGTTATAGATAGGGATAAGCTCCTCGCGGGGGATAGGTGGGATTTTCCCTCTATAGTGGTGGAGTACTCCTCGACTATCGTTATACCGCCGGGGTGCACCGTTGAGGTCGACGATTTTGGAAATTTAATAATAGAGGTTTAAAGGGAAATCCCCGCGCCCTTCGGGCGCGGGCTTGTAGTTTTTTAAAGTGTCCAAGGTTTGGGGTGGGCTTCCCAATTTTCGGGCCATTCGCCGGTGGTTAGGTATTCGTGGCAGTATTGGGCGGCTTTTCTACCGTGTGCCAAAGCCCTAACAACGGTATCCCCGCCGTTTACGAGGTCCCCTATTGCAAAAACCCCTTTCCAAGAGGTTCTAAAGTGGTCGTCCACGTCTACGTTGTCCCACTTGTTGGTTTGGATTTCTTTAACCCCTTCATAAGCGGTGGTATTGGCGGCTTGTCCTACGGCGAATATTACGCTGTCGACCTCTATGATGTGCTCGCTTCCTTCAACGGGTTTGGGTCTGGGTCTTCCGCCGTTGGGGTCGGGGACGAGCTCCATTTTGATGCACTTTAGACCTTTGACGTTTCCGTTTTCGTCCCCTATTATTTCGATGGGTTGGGTTAGCCAGTGGAGAATTCCCCCCTCTTCGGCTATATGGTCCCATTCGACGTCCCTTGCGGAGGAGGTTTCCCTCGTTCTCCTGTAAACCACGTGGGTTTCAACGCCGAGCCTTATGGCGTCGAGGGCGCAGTCGACCGCAGTAAAGCCTCCACCGATAACGGCGGTTTTCTTTCCGAGTTTTACGGGGGTTGCCGCCTCGGGGAATTTGTAAGCCTTCATCATGTTAACCCTGGTGAGGAACTCTATTGCGGTGTAAACCCCGTTTAGTTCCTCCCCGGGGATTCCCATCATCTTACCTTTTCCGCTACCGGTGGCGAGGATTATCGCGTCGAATTCCTTGTAGAGGTCGTAAAGGGTTATCGATTTCCCGACGAGGATACCGAGGTGGAACTTTATACCCATTTTGCGGAGCCTTTTTTCCTCCCACTCGAGGACGCTCCTATCCAACCTCTCGGGGGGTATTCCGTACATCATTACCCCACCGATGTAGGGTAGGGCGTCGAACACGTGAACCTCGTGCCCTTCCTTTCTCAGGTAATAGGCGGCGGCAAGTCCCCCGGGTCCCGCACCGATTATGGCGACCTTTTTGCCGGTATCGGGTTTTATCTCCTCGTCTATCTCTATCCCGCTAATACGTATGGCGTCCCCTATGAACCTCTCAATTGCTCCTATGCCAACGGGTAAACCCTTGTTTTTCTTTTGCCTTACTGTGTCGTAGTAAAGTATGCAACTCCCCTCGCAAAGCCTTTCTTGGGGGCAAACCCTACCGGTTATGGCGGGGAAGGGATTGGTTTTTAGTAGAACTTTGTAAGCCCCTACGATGTCACCCTTTTCCACGAGGTCGATGAACACGGGGATATCGTTGTTAACGGGGCAACCGGCTTTGCAGCGCTTGTCGTAGTCCCTGCAGAAGATACAGCGGTCGGCTTCGTCGAGGAGCTGGTTTACGGTGTAACCCATATCGTATTCTTTGAAGGTTTTCTTCCTAACCTCGGGAGGTAACAAACAGGTTTCGTTTCTATCCAACCAACGTATAGCCATTTTTAAACCCCCTTATAGGTTTTGTTTTAAAAAACCC
>CAZNBH010000064.1:0-1129 GCA_964571355.1 uncultured Aquifex sp. | reverse complement strand
AGCACAGCCTTACCCCCTTGGTTTTCGCTTCTAGGGCTATTTCCTTCGTACAACCTTCCCTTTCGAGGATAACGTCTATTTTTCTCTCCCCTATTCGGATGTTTAACCGGGCGAGGAACTTTAGGAGTTTTTTCACATTGTAACCTTCTTGGGTTTCTATGTACAGGTCTATATCCCCTCCCCTTTTGGTGGGGTCTACCCTTGAGCCGAACAACCAAAGTTTTACCCCTTCTCCGAATACCTCTTTTGCGGTTGTTTTAATAGCCTCCAACTCGTAGGGGGTAAGGCGTACCTTTTTCATTACTTCTTTTGTTGCTTTTTTCTCTTTAGCTTCGGTAAGAGCTTGTTGAGGAAATACTCGAGACTTTCTTTTTCCAAATCCCAATAGTAGCCGTTTCTAAAGGTTACCATTTTCCAATCGACTTGGTTCCCGTCGAGATAGGGTCCTTCGAGGCAGTTTTGAACCATTTTATCCCCCACTTTGACGCGGCAGGTTAGGCATAGCCCGCTGGTGCAGAGCATCATCGTGGGAACGAGCGATAGGTTTTTAATCCCCTTTTCCTTGGTAACTTCGGCCACCATTTCCCCTGCGGCCGAACCGCCGGCGAATACCACGAGGTCGGGGGTACCAACTTCCTCGATAAAGTTCCTAACGGCGTCGGGTGCGCCCCCTTCCCTTCCGTATTCGTCGTCTTCGGTGTAGACAAATACCTTGTCCTCGCCGAAAAGCTCTTTATACTCCTTCTCGCAATAGATGTTTTCCCTGCTTCCGCCTACCAAGGCTATGTAAACTTCGTTTCCAGCATCGGCTAAAGCTTTTGCAATGGGGTAGTTTGCGCCGGCTCCCCAGCCCTGCCCTACGAGCAAAACGGTTCCGTACTTTTCCACGGGAAAGGGATTGCCGTTGGGTCCTTCTACGTTGAAGAGCTCTTCACCCTCTCCGAACAGCTCCACGAGTTCGACGGTAGCCCTGTTGTAGGCTTCCACCAAGATGGAAAAAGTCCCCTTTTGGGGGTCGATATCCACTATTTGCATAGGTTGCCTTGCGGAGAGCTCGGTGGCTTGGAGGGTTACAAACTGCCCCGGTTTAGCCTTTTCGGCCACCAAGGGGAGGTAGATTTCCATAAAG
>CAZNBH010000063.1:0-4984 GCA_964571355.1 uncultured Aquifex sp. | reverse complement strand
GGCTTTTTCGTGCTCGCCGACCCCGTAATACCGCCGAGACAAAAGGTTATTTGGAAGGAGGGTAGATGGGCCCATTGGATGAAGGAAGGCTTCGAGAAATACTTTATGGCTAAAGTTAAATACATAAAGAACATAACCCCCTGGTTCGAGGAGCTCGGTCTAAAGATTATGTTCGATATCGAATACGTCGAACCCTGCAAGGACTGTTCGGGTCCCACCGGTAGCAGGTGTTAAATCCCCTTTTCTCCCTAACTTTATTTTTGATGTTGTTCAAAAACCGTTTGGAAGCCGGTCAAAAACTGGCGGAGATTTTAAAGGATTACATAGAGGGGATAAACCCCATAGTTTTATCCCTCCCCCGTGGGGGTGTTCCGGTAGGTTTCGAGGTTGCCAAAACCTTGGAAACAAAATTTTCTATCCTCCCGGTGAGGAAGTTGGGCGTTCCCTCTAATCCCGAATTGGCCTTCGGTTCGATAGACCCCGACGGGGACGTTTATTTGAACAAACAGGTCGTTGAAAATTTCGGTTTAACACCGGAGGTTATAGAAACCGTTCGGAGGAAGGAATTCGAAGAACTATTGAGGAGGTTAAAACTCTACGTCGGCGAACGCCTTCCCGAACTCGAGGGGAGGGAGGTTGTAATCGTTGACGACGGTTTTGCCACCGGTTTTACCGCGTTAGCGGCTTCCTGTTTTGCAAAAAAGAGGAACCCCTATAAGGTGATAACGGCGGCACCGGTTGCACCGCCCGATACCGTAGAGATGCTAAAGGGCAATTGTTCCGATAATGTAGTTGTCTACGCCACCCCGCAACCCTTTTTCGCGGTCGGTATGTTTTACGAGGATTTCCACCAACTAACCGACGAGGAGGTTTTACAATACAGGGAACTCGCAAAGGAACTGGGAATTTGGGAACCCTAAAGGGAAAAATAACCCTTATGCCCGTTGCGGTTTTTATAACCGGAACCAATACCGGTGTGGGGAAAACCTTTTTCTCCTATCTCCTCTGCAAGGGTTTAAAGAAATTGGGGCTTAAAGTGGGATACTGGAAACCTATCGAAACCGGTGCCGACCCCTATCCCGCCGATGCAAAACTCCTTGCGGAGTTGCTCGGTCAAAAGCTCGAGGAAACGGTTGGCTACACCTTCCGCCTCCCCCTCGCCCCCGCCGTTGCCGAAAAATACGAAGGAGAAAGGATAAACATCGATGCCCTTCGGGAGATGTTCCTACAGAGGTTAAAAAATTCCGATATCCTCGTGGTGGAAGGTGCGGGAGGTTTGGCGGTTCCCATTAAGGGGACCTATACCTACGGTAACCTTGCAAAGGATTGGAATTTGCCCACCCTTGTGGTGGGGGATGCAAAACTCGGAACCATAAACAGTTGCTTTTTAACCGCCCATTACGGGAAGAGCTTGGGGTTAAACCTTTTGGGGTTTGCATTGAACAGGTTCACCGGTAGGGATTTGGCGGAAAAGGACAACCCCCAAGTGGTGGAAGAAATGACCGGTCTCCCCGTGAGGTTCAAAATCCCCGAAACCACCCTAGAGGGTTATAAACTAAACGAAGATAACCTAAAAAGGTTTTTAAAAGATTTAACCGAAAGGGGTTAGAAAGAAAAGGAAGAACTATTATTGGTTATCCCCTTTTTCCTTTTCCTTAAAGAGTTCCTGACCCAACTTTTCGGTGTCGGTTATGGGTTCTACCTGCACTTTGCTGTAAATCTCCTCTCCGGTTCCGACGGGAACGAGGTTTCCGATTATTACGTTTTCCTTGAGACCCCTTAGTTCGTCTATCTTTCCTTCGCAAGCCGCATCGGTCAATACTTTGGTGGTTTCTTGGAAGGATGCGGCGGAAATCCACGATTTGGTGTGCAGAGCCGCCTTGGTGATACCGACCAATACGGGTTCCGCTTTGGGGAGCTTTCCTCCCATTTCCTTGATACGTTTGATTTCTTCCTCAAAGTCCTCCTTATCGACGATTTCACGAACGATAAACCTCGAATCTCCGGGGTCGGTAATCCTTACCTTCCTTAGCATTTGTCTAACGATAATCTCGAAATGTTTGTCGTGGATATCGACCCCTTGGAGTTTGTAAACCATTTGGATTTCCTTAATGAGGAACTTCTGAAGTTCTTCAACCCCTTTAATGCGGAGAATTTCGTGGGGGTTGGGAGTTCCGTCGGTTAGGGGGTCACCCGCTTGGACCCTATCACCGTCCTTAACCAATAGGAGTTTTCCTTTGGGAACGAAATATTCCCTCTCGAGACCGGTTTCCCTGTTGTAGACAACAACCTTGTAGCCCTTGGAGGTCATCTGTACCCTACCGTCGATTTCGGCTTTCACCCTATCGGTGATGGGTTGCCCTTTCTTAACCATTTGACCGGCTTTTACGAGAATTAACTCGTCCTTGGAAACCTTGTGGCTCCAGGTTTGCTTGGTGAAGGGGTTGAAGATGATAATCTCGTCCGCGTCTTCGTAGATTTTTACCTCTCCGTCTATTTCGGTGAGGATTGCGGGGTTCTTAGGAGGTCTTGCTTCGAATAGTTCCTCAACCTTGGGAAGACCTCCGACGATGTCCTTAACCTTTGCGGTTTCCTTGGGAAGCCTTGCAAGGATATCGCCGGGATATACCTCTATATCCTCAACGGGTTCAAAGTATTGGTGCTGAATATCGGTGCCCTCGGCTTCGGAACAGGTGGGACAGGTTTTCCATACGAGCTTTAGCTTTTCCCTATCGAGCATAAGGGTTGCGTTAACCGGTAGGTCGTAGACGTATTCCTTTCCATCTTCGCCGATTATGGTTATCCTCGGGGTGTGGAGCATTGCATCCTTGGGTTTCATAAAGCTGATGACCAACGAAATTTTTCCGGTTATCGGGTCCCTCTCCTCTTTGATGGTTACGTCCTTAATAATATCGGTTAGTTGTAGCTTACCTTTCGCTTCGGCGATGATGTAATCGGCAAACGGGTTCCATTCGGCTATTTTTGTTCCCTTTTTGATTTCGGTGTTTTCATCCACCAGTAGGTAAGCCCCGTGGGGGATAGGGTGCCTTTCCAAAATCCTTCCGGTGTTGGGGTCTTCTATATAAACCTGTCCTTGTTTGGAGGTTACAACTTTTCTTCCTTTACGGTCTACCACGTATTTGACGTTGTGATATTTGAGGATACCGTCGTTTTCTGCTACGAGTTCGCTCTTTACCTTTTCCGCGGTAGCCGCACCACCGATGTGGAAGGTTCTCATGGTGAGCTGGGTTCCCGGTTCACCAATCGATTGGGCGGCTATTATTCCAACCGCTTCGCCAACCGCTACCAGTTTCCTATTGGAGAGGTCCATACCGTAGCACTTGGCACAAACCCCTCCCTTAGCCTCGCAGGTCAATACGCTTCTAACTTTGACCTTTTCTACACCCGCCTTTTGAATTTGCTCAGCCTTTTCATCGTCTATAAGCTCACCCGCTCTTACGATTATTTCCCCGGTTATTGGGTCTTTAACATCTTCGGCGGCGATTCTTCCAAAAACCCTATCCTTTAGAGGTACTTTTTCCTCCCCTCCTTCGATTATAGGTTCTACGGTTATTCCCTTGATGGTTCCGCAATCTTCCTCAACAATTCTGACCTCTTGAGCGACATCCACCAACCTACGGGTTAGGTAACCCGCTTGGGCGGTCTTTAGAGCGGTATCCGCCAATCCTTTACGCGCACCGTAGGTGGAAATGAAGTATTCCAATACCGATAGACCTTCTTTAAAGGAGGAGATAATCGGCGTTTCGATGAATTCACCGGAGTGCTTTGCCATCAATCCACGGGTTCCCGCGAGCTGACGAACCTGGTCCTTGTTACCACGGGCTCCCGATATAGCCATCATGTAAATCGAGTTAAACGTTCCGGGGAATTTTTTACCGTTGTAGACTATCTCGGTTTGCTCTATCTCTTTGAACATTTCTTGGGTAATCTCTTCGGTAGCCCTCGACCATACGTCGATAATCCTGTTGTACCTTTCCTTATTGGTAATAATCCCCTTACGGTATTGTTCCCAAATTAGTTCGGTTTCCTTAACAGCCCTTTCGACGATTTCCTTTTTCTTCTTGGGAACCCTGATGTCGTCCATACCTATGGAAACCGCCGCCTTGGTGGACAACTCGAAGCCCAACGCTTTTAACCTGTCGAGGAAGTTTACGGTTTCCTCATTACCAACCACTTTGTAAACGTCGTAAATAAGCTTTCCAAGCTTACGTTTGTTCAAAACTTCGTTAACAAAACCTCTTTCCTTTCTGTACTTTTCGGGAAGTATTTCGTTGAAGAGTATCCTACCTACGGTGGTTTCCACAACCTTACCGTCGAAACGGACCTTTATCTTGGCGTGGATATCGACCTTTCCGAGCTCCCAAGCCTTTATAGCCTCCTCGGGGGTTGCGAACAGTTTACCCTCCCCGGGTCTTCCCTCTATTACCTGGGTGATGTAGTTAACCCCGAGAATCATATCCTGAGAGGGCATAGTTAGCGGTTTCCCGTGGGCGGGTGAAAGCACCTGTTGGGTCGAGAGCATCAATATATAGGATTCGAGTTGGGGTTCTATTCCGAGGGGAACGTGTACCGCCATCTGGTCGCCGTCAAAGTCTGCGTTAAACGGCGGACATACCAACGGGTGGAGTTTTATAGCTTTACCCTCGACCAACACCGGTTCGAAAGCCTGAATAGAGGGTCTGTGCAAAGTGGGTGCACGGTTTAGTAATACGGGGTGCTGTTTTACAACCTCCTCGAGACATTCCCAAACCTCAGGGGCTTGTTCCTTTACCAATCTTTTGGCCTGTTTTATAGAGGTTGCATACCCCTTTTCCTCGAGACGTCTGTACAGGAAGGGTTTGAACAGTTCTAAAGCCATTATTTTGGGAAGACCGCACTGGTGCATTTTGAGTTCGGGACCCACCACGATAACCGAACGTCCCGAGTAGTCCACCCTTTTACCGAGGAGGTTCTGCCTGAAACG
>CAZNBH010000062.1:0-5063 GCA_964571355.1 uncultured Aquifex sp. | reverse complement strand
GACTAACGTTTTCCGAACAACAAAAGGATTAGATTTATCGCCAACGTCAAAAGGAGGCTCAAAAATATCGACGTCCCTAAAGGGATATAAAGGGTAAAGTTGTCCTTTTGCAGTTTTATATCCCCCGGAAGGTTCCCCAAATGGAGGTTTAATTTGGATAAAGCCACCATAAGGAGACCTAAAACGACCAAAGTAACCCCAAAGGTGATAAGAATTTTTCCAAAATCCTCCATAGGGTTTTAAAAGATAGCCTTCCCGTTGGGGAAAAGGAAGGAGAAAACCTTTAAGGGGTAAAGGTCAGTTTTCGACCTTTATAGGCCACTTGTGAAGGGCTATTTCCCTTAGTCGGAACTGACCGGCGACCAAAACCCTTTCGTCGGACTTTAGATTTCCCCTAACACAGGCTTTGCCGTCGCTAATAGCGCCAACCTTTACGGGAATTAGGTTTTTGTTTTGGTCCACAACAAAGGTTCCGCTGTCGAGGTAGAGGAGGCTCGCAAAGGGAACTATGTAACCTTTGCAATTTTTGGTTTCGAGTTTTACATCAACCCAGCTGTTGGAGGGTATAGCCAACTTGGGAACGGAAATTTCCACCACCTTTAGGTCTTTCTCGGAGGAGGGAAAGACCCTATCGACGGAAGCTTTTAAAGTTTTCCCGTTAACGGTTAGGTAAGCCTCCTTACCTACATAGGTATCCTTTGGAACCTGAACCAGCACCCTGTAGTGGTCGGTTTTTTCTATCGCCAAAATGGGTCTTCCAATTCCCACAAAGTCCCCCTCGCGGGCGACCAATTTATCGACAACCCCATCGTAGGGAGCCCTTATATAGGTGTACCTATCGAGGTTGTGCTCCAAAATTTTTAGCTCGCTTTCGGTGGCTTTGAGCTGGGCTAAAGCTTGTTGGAGTTTAGCCTTTGCGCTTTCGAGGCGGGTTTTGGACAATTGGAACTGCTCTTTCGAAATACCTCCGGTTTCGTAGAGCTTTTTATCCCTCTCGAAAATCGATTTTTGGGTTTCGTAGGCGACCTTAAGGGCTTCCACCTGCGCCTTTAAAGCCTCGAGTTTAACCCGAAGGGCTTCTATTTTGTTTTTAATTTCGTAGGGGTCTACCACGGCGAGGACTTGCCCTTTTTTAAAGCTATCCCCCTCCTTTACGAAAATTTTTTCAACAATACCCGCCGCTTTCGCGGATAAAACACCCTTGTCGAGGGGTTCGTAGTAACCCCTAAAGAGGGTAAACTCCTTAAGTTCCCCCTTTTGGGGGACAACCGCTTTAACAACGTAGGGATACCTTTCGGGGGTTGGAAGTTTTGCATATTCCAATTTCCGTTGCTTTAATTTGTAAAACCCAAAGGCGAAGAAAAGAACCAACACTATTAGGATTGCTATAAAGTAGCGCCTCATTGGGGAAGGATTATAAAGGTCGGGGAAATTAGTAAACCCCCTCCTCCAACTTTTCGGTGTATTTTTTCGCTATGGCAAACGATAGGTTACGAATTCTCCTAATGTAGCGGGCGCGCTCTTGAACCGAAATAGCCCCCCTTGCATCGAGGAGGTTAAACACGTGGGAACACTTTAGGGCGTAATCGTAAGCGGGGATTATGAGCTCCTTTTCTATTAGCCTTTGGGCTTCGGCTTCGAACATATCGAAAACCTTAAAGAGCATCTCCACGTCGGCTTCTTCGAAGTTGTATTTACTCCATTCGTATTCCGCCCTTTTGAAAATCTCACCGTAGGTGACGCCCGGTTTCCACTCTATGTCAAAGACGCTATCCTTTTTCTGTATAAACATTGCGAGCCTTTCCAAACCGTAGGTAATCTCGACCGAAATAACGGGTAAATCTATCCCCCCCGCCTGTTGGAAATAGGTAAATTGGGTTATCTCCATACCGTCGAGCCAAACCTCCCAACCGAGCCCCCAAGCCCCCAAGGTTGGGCTTTCCCAATCGTCTTCGACAAATCTAATATCGTGCTCGGCGGGGTCTATACCCAACGCCACCAGGCTGTTGAGGTAGAGTTCTTGGGGATTTTCTGGAGCCGGCTTAAGTATAACCTGAAATTGGTAGTAGTGTTGCAAACGGTTGGGGTTTTCCCCATATCTTCCGTCCTTCGGACGGCGGGAAGGTTCAACATAGGCAACGTTCCAGGGCTTTTTACCCAAAACTTTTAAGAAGGTGGCGGGGTTCATAGTTCCCGCCCCGACCTCGATATCGTAGGGTTGCCAAAGGAGGCAACCGTTATCCACCCAAAACCTTTGAAGGGTCAAAATTATGTCCTGAAAATAGTAAGGTTTGGAAACCGTTGCACTTACCATAGTGAGGAATTTTAAGTTTAGGAAAACCTAAATTGGACAATAGCCGTGGGATTATCCCCCGCGGGATATTATAAAAACTTAATTTCTAACCCTTTCCAAGGGAGGTTGAATGGGAAAATGGAAAAGCACATACAAACCATAACCATACACGGCGCTAAAGACCAATACGAGCCTATAAAATCGCTCCATCCCCCCATCTATCAAACGGTTTCCTTCGAACAGAGGGGAAAGTCGATAATAACCCACCGGGATACCGAGCTCAAGTACTCGAGGGAGGAAAACCCCACCGTAATGCTCCTCGAGAAAAAAATAGCCCTTCTCGAGGAGGGGGAGGACGCCCTTTGCTTTGCCAGCGGAATGTCGGCTATATCGACGACCTTTGTCCACTTTTTAAAGAGCGGCGATAAGGTTTTAATGCCCTACGAGAGCTACGGAACGACCCAAAAACTCGTAAAGAGGCTCGCCGAAAAGTTCGGAATAGAACCCATTTTCGTATTTCCCGATACCGAGGAAATCCTAAAGAGGTTGGACAAGGATATAAAGCTCCTCTTTTTGGAAACCATTACCAACCCGACCCTTAAGGTGTTCGATATACCCAAAATAGCCGAGGCGTGCAGAGAAACGGGAACCGTTTTTGTGGTCGACAACACCTTTGCAACCCCCGTTTTGTACAAACCGCTCCGCGACGGGGCAAACGTGGTGGTGCACAGCCTTACCAAATACATGGTTGGGCATGCCGATGCGGTCGGTGGTGCGGTGATAGCCGACCTCAATACCACCAAGGAGCTTTGGGATTGGAGGAACAACTTCGGGGGAATTCTCGCACCCTTCGAGGCATTCCTCATAGACAGGGGTCTAAAGACGTTGGAACTCCGAATGAGGAGGCACTGCGAAAACGCCTTAAAGGTGGCGAGATTTCTTAAAAACCACCCCAAGGTGGAAGAGGTTCTATACCCTTCCCTACCCGAAAGCCCCTATCACGACCTCGCCAAAAAGCTATTTAAGGACTACTGCGCCGGCGGGGTGCTCTCGTTCAAGATAAAGGGTGGAAGGGAGGAGGTTATAAAGTTCCTCCAAAACCTAAGAATGATTTTCACCTCGCCTTCCTTTGGAGCACCCGAAACCATAGCGAGCTACCCCGTTATCAGCGCCGCAAAACAAATTCCCCCCGAAATAAGGGAAAAAATCGGAATAACCGACAACCTTATCCGTTTGGCGGTGGGTTTGGAAAACGCGGAGGATATAATAGCCGACCTCGAACAGGCTTTGGAAAAAGCCTTCAAGTAACCCTTTTTTGTTCTACTTTACTTTTCCCCTCGGAGGTATTTTTCAGAACTTCCTTTAAGAGGTTTTCGAATTCCTCCATTACCTCCGGGTGTTTCCGCAAGGTCTTAAACAGGGGATACCTCAGGCGTTTTAAAAAGAGTTTCAAAGCCCCTTCGGGGGTATCGGTTTCTTTCAACACCTCCCCCTTTAGGGTTTCGAGCATTTGGTTTATAACCTTCAGGCGGTCTCCGGCTCTTTTGTTTTCCAACCATTTTAGGAAGTTTTTAGCCTCCTCTTCCACTATGAGGAAACCCTTTTTAGCCTCCTCCTTACGGGTTTGGAGGTTTTTATCGGCAATCTCCTTTAGGTCGTCGATGTTGAAGAGAAAAACCCCTTCGAGGTCCCCTATTCGGGGGTCCACATTTCGGGGTACGGAAATATCGATAAACACAAAGGGGGAGGTTCTCTTTCTAAAGAGTTTTTCCACCTCGGGGGCGGTGATTATGTAATCGGTTGCACCCGTTGAAATAATGGCTATGTCGGTTTCCTTTAAAAAGTCCTTCCACCCTTCCCACTCGACGACGCTCCCGCCAACCTTTTTAGCCAGCTCGGTAGCCCTTTCAAAGGTTCGGTTGGTTACGAAGATTTTCGCCCTTTCCCGCTTAAGGTATTGGGCGGTGAGTTCCGCCATCTCCCCCGCCCCGACCACCAAGACCCTAACCCCCTCCAAAAATCCGAAAACCCGTTTTGCCAAGAGCACCGCTATGTAGCTGACCGAAACGGGGGTTTTGGAAATGGCGGTTTCGCTCCTCACCCTTTTGGCGGTCTTCAACGCCCTGCGGTAGAGCTCCTCCAGAATAGCTCCCAAAGTTTTCTGCCTTTTCGCTATTTCAAAAGCCTCCTTAAACTGGGAGGCTATTTGTGTCTCCCCGACCACCATGGAGAGAAGCCCCGAAGGCAAGGCGAGGATATGCTTAACCGCCTCTTCCCCCGTTTTTACAAAGAAGTACTTTTCCCAATTTTCGTTCCATTCGGAGGTTTTTAGGTAGATAAATTCCTTTAGGAGGTCTTTTATTCTTTCCTCCTCTTTGAGGACCGCAAAGATTTCGACCCTATTGCAGGTGGAAAGTATAACAACCTCCTCCACCCAAGGGAGGTTGGAAAGATATGCCAACTCCTCGAGGATACCGTTTTTAGGTTTACACCCGAAGCGTTCCCTTACCGATACGGGGGCGGTTTCGTAGTTTATCCCGACGGCGACGATTACCGAATCCATTTTCTGCAACAAGCTCTATTATTCCAAAATTTAACGCCCGCCCGCCGAAGGCGGGCGGGGATAGCCTTTTACCGAGTTCTAAACAATTATTGATTGCCACAGTTGCACCACTGCTAATTTATATAGTGAGATGTTAAAAAAGTTGGTCGGCGGTTTGCTTATTTCCCTACCCCTTGTAGGTTTGGAGTTAAAAAGTCCCGTTTTCGA
>CAZNBH010000061.1:0-5170 GCA_964571355.1 uncultured Aquifex sp. | reverse complement strand
GGTTCAAATATCTTGTCCCCTTCTTTGCGGGGTATATCGAAGAGCCTAACATCACCCAAGCCTTTTAGAAGGGTCAAGCTGGCGACGTGCTCCCCTACGTTTCCCGCACCTATTACCGAAATTATTTTTCTACGCTGGTTTCTCATTACTTAGCAATTTTAATTGACCCCGAAGGGCAATTATCTCTTTCCCCATTTAAGTTTTATCCGAAGGAGGTCGAAGTAGCTCCGGTAGGGGTGGACATACATACGGAGCTTAAAGGGGGCTTTTTGAACCGCCACGGTATCGTGAACCTCTATTTCCCTCCCTATCTGACCGTCTACCGTTAAAAATACCTGGCTGTAATCGGTCTTTAGCTTGAGGTAGAGCGATACGTTTCCCGCGACCACTATCGGTCTCTGGGTGAGTGTATGGGGGCATATGGGAACCAAAACTTTGGCGTCGAGGGTTGGGTAAACTATGGGACCTCCGGCGGCTAAGGCGTAGGCGGTCGACCCTGTGGGGGTGGCTATTATTATCCCATCGCCGGAAATGGTTCCCAAAGGTCCCAAAGAGGTTTTTATCTCTATATCTATCATCCTCGCGAGGGCGGATTTACTTATTACCAAATCGTTTATTGCATAACCTATAAATTCCCTACCCTTTTCGGGATTTTCCACAAAAACCTCCAATACGAGTCTCTCCTGGAGGGGTAATTCCCCTTTGAGGGCTTTGGGAAGGAGTTTTTCCACCTCGGGGGTCTCTATTTCGGTTAGAAATCCGAACCGCCCGAGGTTTATCCCCACTATGGGAACCCCTAAAGGGGCTACCTTTTGAGCCGCCGCTAAAAAGGTTCCGTCTCCCCCCACGACCACCGATAGTTTGCAGTTTTTTATTTCCTCCGGTGGGATTTTGTCTACAAAATCCAACTCCTCTTGGTCGCTTACAACCCTGAACCCTTCGGAGGTTATGAGCTCCTTTACCTTCCGCGCAAAGGAGAAAGCCTCGGGGGACCTCTTTACATAGAGGTAGACCGATTGCATACCTCAAAAAGAGTTTAACCCACCGGGAAAAACCAAAGCCCGCCCGAAGGGCGGGGATTTTTTTGAAAAAAGCGATGGGCCCGGCGGGACTCGAACCCGCGACCCCCGGATTAAGAGTCCGGCGCTCTGGCCGACTGAGCTACGGGCCCTAACAAAATTAAAAATATACTACACTTTCCCGCTAAGGGTATAAACCTTTTCCCCCTTCGGTGGGGTTTAAATTTTCCCCTTAAAAGGGGTTTGGAAGATGCTAAAAACGACCTCGGAAAGGAGAAAAAAACTTTCCCCCGAAGAGAGGAAAAGGCTTTTAAAAGCTTTAACCTACGAAAAGGTCAACGGGAAACCTATCTATTACCGCAACTATAGGAAGGTTTTAAAAGGGGAACTACCTTTGGAGGCCGTTATGGGTAGTAGCGGTTTGCAGGCTTATTTGATAACCCTCCTATTGGGGGTTTTATTCAAAAAGCTCGACCTTAAAAGGTTTGTAATCTTATCAAACGAGGTTGGTTTCCTCATAAAAAAAGGCTCTTGGAGGAACTTGGACATTGCAATCTTTGAAAGGGAAAAGGTTAAACCCTACCTATTGGAGGATAAATTAATCCCCGTACCTCCCAAGGTGGTTATAGAGGTCGATACAAAAGCCGATTTATCCAAATATTGCTGTCTGGAGGATTACGCCCACGAGAAAACCCAAGATTTGTTAAACTCCGGTGTGGAAAAGGTGATTTGGATTTTCACCAAAACCAGGAAGGTTATGATTGCACCCAAAGACCAAAAGTGGGTTGTTCAAAATTGGAACGAACCCTTTGAAGTTATCGATGGCGTAGAGGTAAACCTTTCGGAGTTGATAAAAGAAAGTTAGTTCCCCCTGTAGTAAAATTAGCCATTTCGCTCAATGTCTTCCCCCTTTGAGGAAATAAAGAAAAGGCTCGACATAGTCGAGGTTATCTCGGAATATCTACCCCTGAAGAGGGTTGGGAATTCCTACGCCACCCGTTGCCCCTTCCACCCCGACGATACCCCCTCCTTTTACGTTTCCCCGTCGAGGGGGATATGGAAATGCTTCGGATGCGGGAAAGGTGGCGACCTCATAAAGTTCGTAGCAGAATACGAAAACGTATCCTACCTCGAGGCGGCAAAGCTTTTGGCGGAGAGGTACAACCTCGACGTTGATTTTGGCGATGAACACGAAAAGGAGCAAAAGTATCACAGAGCCCTTAGGGTGATAAACCTCTTTTACAGGGAGGAACTAAAGGGGTCGGCGGAGGCAAAGGAGTTCCTCCTAAAGGTGAGGAAAATACCCCCCGCGGCGGTGGAGGAATTCGCCCTCGGCTTTGCGGGGGACGGTTTTAGAGCGGTTTCCTTTGCGAGGAAAGAAAACATCTTCGAACCCCTTTTGGAATTAAAGCACTTTTACCGAACCGCCGCGGGAACCTACAGGGACTTTTTCCACGGGAGGATAACGATACCTATAAAGAACACCCTCGGGAGGTTTATAGCCTACGGGGGTCGTTCCCTCAAAGGGGAGCAACCCAAATACAAAAACTCCCCCAATAGCGTAATCTTTCAAAAGGAAAAAGCCCTTTTCGGGATAGATAGGGCGAAAGACCTCGTAAAGGGAAGGGACTTTTTAATCCTCGTCGAGGGGTACTTCGACGTGATAAGGCTCCACTCGGTGGGTTTTGGAAATTCGGTAGCACCCTTGGGGACGGCTTTAACCGAGCACCAGGCGAGGGTAATATCAAAACTCGTCCCCCGTGTGGTTTTACTCTTTGACGGGGATAGTGCGGGAAAAAGCGCAGCCCTCAAAGGGGCAAAGGTTTTGGTCAAGTTCCCTATAGAGGTTCTCGTGGCATTTCTACCGTCGGGGGAAGACCCCGATAGTTTCGTCCTCAAGGAGGGAATTGCCGCCTTGAGGAAAGTCCTCCAAGGGGCTAAACCGATTCAGCAACTCCTCTTGGAGGGTTTAAAAACCTCCGACCCCCGACGGAGGGAGGCTTACATAAACCTCTATAGGGATTTCGTGAAATCCATCCCCGACCCGGTGAGGAGGGAACTGTGGGTTAAGGACTTTAGGGACAAAACGGGAATAGACCTCTTCGGGAGGAGAAAAACGGTAGCCGTTAAAGGGGAAGTTCCCCCCAAAAACCTTTCCCCCTTTGAGGTCGACTTTTTGCTCGGGCTGTTTTACCTAAACCCCGAAGGGATAAACCTCGAAGAGTTAAAGCTCTCCCCCGAGGCGAAGAGAATAGCGGAAACCATTTTGGGGGGAGGTGAAAGGGAAAAACTCCCGAGGTGGCTCTTTACCGCCGATACTACCGACCTCGAAAGGCGTTTCCAAATAGCCCTCGAGCACCTCTCCTTTGAAAAACCCCTCTTGGAGGAAACCTTTAGGGAACTTTACAACCTCGAGAGGAAGGTAAAAGGGGGGAAAGCCTCCCCCGAAGAGGTAAGGAGGTATATAACCCTAATGGGGGAATTGAGCGAAGGGGAAAAGTTCCTTTACAAGAAGTTCAAGGAAGCTCAAACCCTGTAGCGTCTCCTCAAATAGAACTTTGCAAAGAGGGTAGCCAACAGGACGAAGAGGGTGAGGATAAGGGCGGCGGCAAAAGCCTGCTTTTGCCAATGGGGGAAAGGGGACAGGGCGTATTGGTAAATGGTCACAGTGAGGGAAGCCATTGGCTTTAGGAGGTTGAAGCTAAGGAAGTTGTTGTTAAAGGAGGTGAATAGTAGCGGTGCGGTTTCCCCCACTATACGGGCTATCCCCAAAATTACCCCCGTTAAAATTCCCACCCTCGCGGCGGGGAGCACCACCGAGAGGATAACCTTCCAGCGGGGCGCTCCGAGGGCTATAGCCGCCTCCCTGAGGTTGTCGGGAACGAGTCGGAGCATATTTTCGGTCGTTTTCAAAATTACCGGTATCATCAGAATGGCGAGGGAAACCGCCCCCGCGAGGGCGTTGAAAGTTCCCAAAGGCTTAACAAGAACCACGTAAACGAACACACCTATAACTATCGAGGGGGCGGCGAGCATAACGTCGGCTATATCCCCTATTAGCTTTCCAAAGCGGGAATAGCGGGCGTATTCGGCTACGTAAATCCCTATCGCTATTCCTAGGGGAACGCCGATTATCACCGTAAGGGTCGAGATGATGGCGTGACCTACGAAGGCGTGGAGCAATCCCCCGTCGTTGGGGTCTCCCCCCACCTTTGTAAAGAGGTCGAGGTTGATACCCTGCACCCCTTTGTAGATGAGGTAGCCGAGTATCCAAAACAGAACCGACAAGCCTACAGCCACTGCAAGCCAGTTGAGGGCTAAAAAAACGAGGTTGAAGAGTTTCCTCCTCAAGAGCACCGAACGGGGAATTATCTCCCTCCTTTCCATCTATCGGTTTATTTTAGGTTTTCAACCTCAAGGAGGTTTTTAAGAAAGTGTTAATCCCCTTATATGTCAAAAGTGACATAAAATAACCCGCACATGGTCGGTAAACGGCTCCTAACCCTTTTGGGGGTTGTCTTTCTATTCTCCTGCGGCGGGGAAAAATCGTTGGATATACTCACCGCGGCGGGACTGAAGGAACCCTTCCAAAAGGTGGTAAACCTTTACAAGAAAAGACACCCCGAGGTGGAGCTAAACGTGGTTTACGCCGGCTCGGGTAGCTTGCTCGTGAAACTCGAAAAGGGATTCGGAGATATATACGTCCCCGCCGCGTACTCCTACATAAAAACCGCCGAAGGAAAACATCTAATAGACCCCAAAACGGTCGAAATAATCGCCTACCACGAACCGGTTTTGGTGGTGAGGAAGGGATTAAGGGTTTCCTCCGTTTACGACCTCGCAAGGCTAAGGGGGATTAGGTTCGGCATCTCCGACCCCCGCGAAGCGGCTATAGGAAAAATCACCTACGAAATCCTGAAGGAGATGGGTTTATGGAATGAGCTTTCGAAAAAGGCGGCGGTGATAACCCCCACGGTGAACCAGCTCGTTTTGTACCTCCAAGAGGGTCAGATAGACGCCGCCATAATTTGGAAGGAGTTGGCTCTAAAACTCAAGGGGTTCGAAATTATCGAGTTCCCACCGAGGTTTAGAAAGCTCGAGGCTATCCCCGTAGGGGTTTCAACCTTTTCGAAAAACCCCGAAGGGGCAAA
>CAZNBH010000060.1:0-5420 GCA_964571355.1 uncultured Aquifex sp. | reverse complement strand
GTGAAACTATTTATTTACTATGAAAGCGGAGGATATTATCAACCAACTCGTTCCGATAGTTGTGGAACAAACACCCCGCGGTGAGCGGGCTTACGACATTTTTTCCCGCCTTTTGCAGGATAGGATTATCATCCTCGGAACCCCTATCGACGACCACGTTGCCAACCTGATAGTAGCCCAGTTGCTATTCTTGGAATCCCAAGACCCCGATAAAGACATATACCTCTACATAAACTCCCCCGGAGGGGTGGTTACCGCCGGGTTGGCCATATACGACACCATGCAATACATAAAACCCGACGTTGTGACCATTTGTATGGGACAGGCCGCTTCGATGGCGGCGGTTCTCCTCGCCGGCGGTGCGAAAGGAAAGAGGTACTCCCTACCCCACTCGAGGATAATGATTCACCAACCCCTCGGAGGGGTTCAAGGTCAGGCGACCGACATCATTATCCACGCCGAAGAAATTATGAGGATTAAAAAGCTCCTCATCGACATTATGGCAAAGCACACCGGACAACCCCCCGAAAAACTCGAGCAGGATATGGAGAGGGATAAATTTATGTCCCCCGAGGAAGCCCTCGAATACGGAATTATCGACAAAATAATCACAACGAGGAAGAAAAAGGACTAACCCTTTTTGGTCAACAGAATCTTTTTTACCTTTTTTTGGTCCGCCTCTATAACCTTAAACACATAGGGGGGAACCTCCACAACATCCCCCTTTTGGGGGATTTTTCCCAATTGATATTGAATGAACCCCCCAAGGGTGGAATAGATACCCTTCGGTATCCCGAGGTTGAAAAGTCGGTTTATCTCGCTCACCTCGACGTTGGCGTTTATTATCCATCTATCGGGGGCTATTTTCTTTATCTCCTCCTGTTCGTTTTTCCTCCTCTCGTAGAGTTCCCCCGTTATTTCCTCGACTATATCCTCGAGGGTGATAATACCTATAACTATCCCCCTTTCGTCGACGACCACCGCTATATGCTCCTTTTCGCGGATAAATTTGTCGAGGACGTCCTTTAACCGTTCAAACTCTCCGACAACCCTTATAGGGCGGATATACCTTAGAATTGGCTCTTCCTTCTTTGCGGTGAGGAGGTCGTAAGCCTGAATGTATCCAACTATGTTCTGGAGAGTTTTCCTATAAACGGGGAGCCTCGAGTAACCGCTCTCCTTTATCCGTTCGGCGGCTTGCCCGACGGTGGCGTCCTCCGAAATGGCGACCACCTCGTAAATGGGTTTAACTATCTCCGAAATGGTCCTATCCTTGAAGGTCAGAATATTCGCTATTAACAACCTCTTGGTTTTGGAAAGCCCTATTTTCCCCTCGGTGAGGATTTTTACGATTTCCTCCTTTGAGAGGTACTTTTCACCCTCCGAAAGGTGTTTGGAAATAAAGTTGGAAACCACCTTGGCGGAGTAAAGGATTGGGTAAAGAACCCTTTTAAAGGGATACAAAACCTTAACTATTAAAGGGGTTAAAAATTCGGCGTTCGACAAAAATAGGCTTTTGGGAATTATTTCCCCAAAAAGGAGGGTAAAGATTAATAAGGTTTCCGCCAAGAGGGGTTCGTAGCCCCTAATAATGGGGAGGTCTTCCCGTGCGAGTTTTATCCACATATAGGTGTAAAAAGCGGTGGCAAAAACTATGCTGAAGGTATACCCGAAAAGGGTTAGGGTTATATAACTCTCGGTATCCTTCAAAAAGTCCTGCAAAACCTTGTCCTTTTTGGCGAGGAGTTGAAGGCGGGCTTTGTTCACCGAAACGATTGCTAGCTCCGAACCGCTAAAAAAAGCCTCCAAAAGGATAAAGAAAACGACCGAAACGGCAAAGGCCAAATATTCCATTAGTTCTTTTTATTAAAGGAAACGCCCGCCCGAAGGGCGGGGATTTAATTCGCAACCCTTTTTCTAAAACCGTAGGCGATTAGCGAAATGCCGACGGCTATAGCGATTAGGCAAACTATTTGGTTCCAGGTTAGACCTATCCCCGGTATGGGAGGGGTTACCCCCCTTATGAACTCCAAGAGGAACCTCTCCGTTCCGTACCACAAAAGGTAGCCCCCCAATATAGCACCGTCGAAGGGTTTGTTTTTATAAAGCCTGTACAGAACGAGGTAGCCTATAAAGTTTCCGGTTGCCTCCATAAGTTGGGTCGGATAAAGTGGTATCCCCGAAGGGGCAACCGCACCGGGGGGAAATACCACCCCAATGGGTAGGTCGGTGGGCTTTCCGTAGCAGCAGCCGGCGAGCCAGCACGAAAGCCTCCCCACCGAGTGGGCGAGCAGGATGGAAATAGCCGCTATATCCCCCACCTTTAGGGCGGGGAGTTTGTAGTAAATAACCCCTCCCAAAACGGTAAAAACGGCAAACACAAAACCGCCGAAGAAGTCGAGCCCCCCTTCCCAAACTTTGAAGAACTCGACAAAGGAGAGGTGGTGTTCTACCGCGTAAAAGACCCTCGCCCCCAAAAATGCACTCAAAAAGGTGGCGATGAATATGTTTTCCAACTTTTGGAAGGGTATTTGTTCCTTCCTCGAAAAGTAGACCACCGAAAAATACGCCGTAAAGGTGGCCAACAGGAGCATAACCCCGTAGGCGGGGATTTTCAAACCGAAGATTTCTATAAAGGGATGCATAAAAGGGGAAATCTTAAAGGGATTCCTTTAACCCCTCCTTTAGTTCCCCCACCTTTTGGGCTATAGCCTCCAAATTTCTTTCCCCCGCGAGTTTTACAAAAAGGCTTCCCACCACTATACCGTCGGCGATTTTTCCTATTTCCCTCGCGTGTTCTTTTTTCGAAATACCGAACCCCACGACGACCTTTTTATCGCAGAGTTTCCTATATAGGGAGATTTTTTTCCTTAGGTTTTCCAACGGGAGTTTATCCCTCGCACCGGTTATCCCCGTAACGGAAACGTAATAGGTAAAAACATCGGTGGTTTGGCAAATAAGTTTTAACCTCTCGGGGGTGGAGGTTGGGGCGGCGAGCATTACGAGGGAGAGGTTATGTTTTTTTACGACCTCTTTGAGTTCCCCGCTCTCCTCCGGCGGTAGGTCGGGAACTATAAAGCCGTCGGCACCCGCCTCGGCAAAGGAGGAAACGAATTTCTCCATACCTATCCTAAAAATGGGGTTGTAATAGGTCATCACCAAAAGGGGGGTTTCGGGAAATTTTTCCCTTAGGTGGGAAACCGCCTTTAAAACATCCTTAAAACGGATTCCGTTCTCCAAAGCCCTTTCGTGGGCGACCTGAATGGTACTTCCGTCCGCCACGGGGTCGGAAAAAGGATAACCCACCTCTATAACATCGCTCCCGCTTTCTATCAAGGTTTCGAAAACCCTTAGGGAGGTTTCGAAATCGGGATAACCTACCATGGAGTAGGAAACCAGAACCTTTTTATTCCCCTCGAAGGTCTTTTCAAGCCTTTCCGACATCGGTAAGGGAAAGAATTATAGGTTTCCCAAAAAGGAAACTTTGTAGGGTGGACAAAGGGGGTTCTTAAACAAATATACCCCTATTATGGAAGAGAAAAAGGAAACCCAAGGGAGGAACGAAAGCCAACAAAGTTCCTACGATTGGAGGAAAAAATTCACCGACCAGGTAAAGGAAGACCTTAAAAACTACTTCCAAGAGAGGGACTACGTGGTTATGGCGGTTCCCAAAGAGGAACCGTTAAGGGTTTGGGCTGTAAAGGCGACCAACGTAGCCCGAACCGCCCAACGTATCCACCGCCTCTCCCCCATGGCGGCGGCGGTTATGGGGAGGGCTATAGTCGGGGCGATACTGCTAAGCTCCCTTATAAAACACGGAACCAACCAGAAAATCGGTTTAAAAATCGAAGGCGACGGACCTATAGGTTACGTATACGTCGAGGTCGACGGAAAGGGTAGGGTGAGGGGATTGGTAAAAAATCCCGACGTTCCCCTCTTCACCAAGGAGGTAAACGGCAAGACCAAGCTCGACATAGCGAGGGCTATAGGAAACGGGACCTTGTCGGTTATCAAAGACCTCGGAACGGGTAAACCTTACGTGGGTGTGGTTCCCCTGATAAGCGGAGAAATAGCCGAAGACATAGCCTATTACCTCGCCCAATCGGAGCAAATACCCTCGGCGGTGGGCATAGGGGTTAAACTCGACGAAAACGGCGAGATAAAGGTCGCCGGCGGTTGGATGGTTCAGGAAATGGGGGGAACTTCGGAAAAAGCCCTTCGGGTGATAGAGGAAGCGGTGAAAAAGCTCCCCCCCGTAAGCGAACTCCTCGAACAGGGCAAACGCCCCGAGGACATAGCCCTAATGATAATCCCCGAGGAGCTAAACCCCCATCTGCTCGGCTTGAAGGAGATAGAGTATTATTGCCCCTGCAACGAGGACATCGTAAAGGGTGTAATAGCCGGCTTACCCGAAAAGGAAATAGAGGACATCTTCAAGGAGAACCAATATCTCGAGGTCACCTGCCACTTTTGCGGGAAGATATACCGCTACACCCGCGAAGAGGTCGAGAAAATAAAACAGGAACTCAAAGAGGAAGGGGATAAAAAGGATTCCAACGAGGGGAACGACAAAAAGGATAATTCCCAAGAGGGTTAATTTTTCCCTTTCTTTTCCCTTAGCTGTTTGAGCTTTTCCTCCGCCTCCATAACGAGGATTTTCTGAACCAATTTATAAGCCCTATCGATGGTCTGGGGATTTTGGGAGGTATCTATGAGGTTTTTGAGGATTTTTTTCGCCTTTTGGAAATTTTTGGCTTTGGCGAGCATTTCGGCGTAGGCGAGGATAACCCCCTCGTCGTTGGGGTAGAAGGTCAAATAGGTGAGGTAATACCTCTCCGCCTCTTTATACCTACCCTTAGAGGTGTAGTAGTGGGCTAGCTCCAACAATGCTTCCCTGTAGCGGGGAAAGAGGTCTATTGCCCTCTTTAGGTTCTGTTCGTACTCTTTCTCCTTTCCGAGTTTTTTGTAAAGATGGGCCAATTGGTAAAAGGCTTTATACCGCTCCCCGTAGGTGTCCAAATTTGCCGCCTTAGTTAACCACTTAAGGGCTTCTTTATCCTTTCCCCATTGGGAGTAAAGTATTCCGAGGTCGTAGTAAACCTCCCCGTAGTCGGGTTTTAGAACCAATGCTCTTCTAAAGGATTGCTCCGCCTTCTTGTAAAAGTGGGCTAGCATATATGCCTCTCCGAGGTTTTTCCACAGTTCGGGGTCTCGCGGATTTATTTGAACAGCCCTTTTGAAGTTGGCTATAGCTTTGGCGTAATTCGCCTCCCCTATTGCCGCAAGTCCGAGTTTATTGAAAAAATCGGCGGCTTTTTCCACCGCTTGTTGGTTTGTTTGACCGAATTCTCCCCCCCCTTCGGGGGCGGGTGGTCTTCCGTTGACGCAGGAAAAAAGCCCTATGAGGGGGAAAAGTAGCA
>CAZNBH010000059.1:0-5473 GCA_964571355.1 uncultured Aquifex sp. | reverse complement strand
TCTTTGAGGAGCTCTTCGAGGGTTTTTTTGGAGTAGCAGACCCTTGCCCCGATGGCGGTAAGGGGGAAGGTGGGGGCAAAATCCTCCCAGGAGACCACCTCTTTAACGCTAACCATTCCTATAAACCCGATAGAGTTTAACGAAATCCTCCAATTTCAGTTCCTCAACCCTCTTGGTGGGGTCTACGTTTGCCTTTTTTAGAACCTCCTCGGGGAGCTTTTTCTTGAGCATCTTCCTCCTTTCGGAAAAGATTTTTTCGAGAAACCCCTTGTAGTCGTGGAGGTCGAAATCGGGTTGTTCCCCTTTGGGGGTGAGCCTTATAACTGCGGAAACCACCTTGGGTGGGGGATTGAAAAACCTCGGTGGGACGCTCATCAAATACTCGGTATCGAAAAAGGTGTTCAAAAAAATCCCCAACCAGGAAGGTTTCTTATGTTTTAGGGTTAACCTCTCGGCGACCTCCTTTTGAACCATATAAACGCCCCTTTGGAGGCAATCCTTTGCAAAAACGGTGTTTAAAACTATTAGGGAAGCCACGTTGTAGGGGAGGTTTCCCGCCAATAGGAGATTTTTCCCGAAGGAGCAAAAGTCCACCTTTGTGGCGTCGGTATTTACAACCCTAAAGTTGGGGAAATTTTTAAACTTTTCCTCCAAAAGGGGGATTAATTCCCTATCCACCTCGAGGGCTATAAGTTCCTTCGGTTCCCTTTTTAGGAGCTCCTCGGTGAGAACGCCCGTTCCGGGACCTATTTCTATCACCTTTTGCCCCTCTATCGGTTCGAGGGCGTCGGCTATTTTTTGAACAACCCCTTTGGAGGTTAAAAAGTGTTGACCGAAAACCTTTTTAGGTCTTACCATCTCCCCCACCCAGCAGGAAGTCCTTTATCAAATTTTCCATTTCGAGGTCTTTCCTACAATAGAGGCAATAGTCCTCGTTGGGGAGACCTACGAATTCTTTCCCGCACCTTTTGCAGGTTTTCTTTTCACCCTTCCCTATGATGGTTTTTCCCGCCATTACGTTCCTACGGGGGATAAAGGACTTTTCCAAGGTTATCGCATCGTTGGGGCAAATCTTTTCGCAAAGTCCGCAATCGGTGCACAGGATTTGGGTAAAGTACACCCCCCTTTGGTCGGAGCTTAAAGCCCTCGTTGGGCACCAGAAGGAGCAGACGTTACTCCTTTGGCATTTGTTTTGGTCTATAACCGGTTTGGCAAAGCGGAGTTTTTCCTCCTTTACCGGTTGGTAGCAGAGCTCGTTCCCGTTTAGGGTTTTTACACTCTCAAAGAACAGTTGCCTCCAAAGGGGAACGTTTATCTTTTTACTCACGGAGGGTTTTTTCTTAACCTCCTCCCCGAAGAGTTCGGAGAGGATATCCTCCTCCCTCTCCGGTTCTTGGGATACCTCGTAAACCTTGTTTTCCACCCTATGGTAGTGCAAAAGGAGGTTTGCCCTCTCGATGTAATCCTTTATGTATTGGTAAACATCCCTTTGGGGGCAAACCTTGCACTTAGAGGTGTCCAGGTAGAGGTCTCCGAGTTTTATAGCCAACCCCGCGAGGATTTCTTCGTTTAAAATACCCAAGCAGGGGACCTTTATATCCACTTCGAGGTCGGATAAATAGCAACCTATAAGGGGATTTCTCCTTTCGGTGAAGAACTCGGGGAGGTCTATCTCTATTTCGAACACGTTAACGGGACATTCGGAAAAACACAACCCGCACACGGTGCACTTTTCGGTATCCACCACCGGTCGGTTGTTTTGAAATTCTATAGCACCGTGGGGGCATGCGTTTTTACAACGGTCGCAAAATACCTCCTTGTCGGTGTTTATACAGTTTTCCCCCTTAACTTTTAGGGGAAAATGGGAAATAAAGTCCAAAAAGAGGTCGTTTAGGGACATTCCATAAACAGTTTAACAACCCGCGGAGCGGCATCAGTCCTCTATAAGCCAAAGACCTTTTTTACGGGCGTAATTTTTTACCGCTTCAACCTCGTAGGGCAAAACGGGACGGGCTATTTCGGGATACTCGTAAGCCCTGTAAAAGGGGTAGTATTGCCCCATTATATTGACCGCAAGGTGGGGGTCTATTGTTGAAAGGAAATCGACCACCTTAAAGGAGTTGGAAACATCGTTGGGTAATACCAAATGCCTTACCAAAACACCCCTGTAGGCTACCCCATCATTGTCGAGTTTTAGATTGCCTACTTGGCGGTACATCTCTTTAATCGCTTCGGTGGCTATTTGGGGGTAGTTTTTAACCTTCGAATACCTTCGGGCGTTTTCCTCCGAAAGGTATTTAAGGTCGGGTAGGTAGATGTCGACTATCCCGTCGAGGAGCTTTAAGACCTCTAAATCGTCGTAGGAAGAGGTGTTGTAAACTATCGGAATGCTTAACCCCCTTTGGGTGGCGTAATATATAGCCTCCACTATTTGGGGAACTACGTGGGAGGGCGTCACGAGGTTGATGTTGTGGGCACCCTCCCCTTGGAGGGTTAACATTATTCGGGCTAACTCCTTGGGGGTTATATCCACCCCTTCCCCCAATTGGGAAATGTCGTAGTTTTGACAATAAACGCAACGCATGTTGCAGTAGGAAAAGAAAATAGTCCCGCTACCGCGGTAACCCCTTATAGGTTTTTCCTCCCCGCGATGGAGGAATGCGGAGGCTACCCTTACGGTGTAAGGTGTTTTACAAAACCCCCTTTGGTTCTCCAAACGGTTTACCCCGCAATGGTGGGGACAAACCCCGCATTCCCTTAGGAGTTCTTTCAGTTTTTCAACCCGCTCTTTGAGTGTTCCCTCCTCGTATAACCTTATATAGGAAGGGATAAAACCTTTTCCCATTGCGGGGAAAATTTAAAACCCCAAACCAAAGGGGGAAATTGGGAGAGATGTCATGATACCGATAAGGGATTTAAATCCTTCGAGAACTTTTGCGGTTGTAAACCTGTTAATCATTTTGACCTGCACCGCCGTATGGATTTACGAGATAACCCTTCCCCCACCGCTCTTGGACGCATTTATATACACCTACGGATTTGTTCCAGCCGATTTTTGGGAAAGACCTTGGACCTTAATCACCCATATGTTCCTCCACGGGGGGTGGATGCACATCATCGGAAACATGCTTTACCTATGGGTTTTCGGGGACAACGTTGAGGACAGGCAGGGGCACTTCAAATATTTGGTCTTCTACCTAATCAGCGGGATAGGTGCCGCTCTAATGCAGGCGGCGGTAGCCTTCGCCATAGGAAACCCCAATATCCCCCTTATAGGGGCATCGGGGGCTATCTCGGGTGTTCTTGGCGCTTATATGTACTACTTTCCCACCGCCAAGGTTTTCGGATTTATCCCCATAGGGATTTTCCTCCTCCCGATAGAGTGGCCGGCGGCGGTCTTTATAGGCTTTTGGTTCTTCTATCAGGTTTTAAACGGGTTGCTCTTTTTACCCTTCGCCCACATGGGAGGGGTGGCTTGGTTTGCCCATATAGGGGGTTTCCTGGTCGGGTATCTGTTGGCGAGATATTTCGACGGTTGGAAAAGCTTTAAAATTTACCCTTGAGGTGAGTGTTTTAACCAAATCTTTGAAACCCCTTTGGGAGCAGTTTACCCTCCCTTTCGTCCAATTTTTGTCTAAATTCAGGATAAACCCCAATTGGGTTTCGGTTGCGGGAATAGTTTTAACCTCCTTTTCGGTACCATTCTTGGCGAGCGGTAAATTCCTCTTGGGGGGGATTTTTGTCCTCCTCGGGGCGGTCTGCGATGCGATAGACGGACACCTCGCAAGGACCTCCAAAAGGGTTTCCAAGTTCGGGGCTCTGCTCGATTCTACCCTCGATAGGATTGGGGATTTTCTACCCCTCTTCGGGTTAGCCCTCTTTTTTGCGGAGAAACTCCTATGGTTGGGAGTTGTTTTGTTCAACATCCTTTTTTGGTTTCTCGTGAGCTATGTAAAAGCCCGCATAGAGGGTCTCGGTGTTAAAAAACCCATAGGGGGGCTTTTCGAAAGGACGGAACGACTTGCGGTGCTGATAGTAGCCCTCTTTACCGGTTTGGTGGAGGTTGGTCTTGTAATCACCCTAATAGGTGCTTTTATAACCTTCCTCCAAAGGTTGTATTTAGGCTATAAATATCTAAACGAGGTATAGGGGGAAATTAGGCTTCCCCCTTTAGTTTTTTCTCGTCGAGCAGATGCCCTAACTTCTCCTTTTTGGTGAGCAAATAGTTCAGGTTGTACTGGGTGGGTTTTACCTGTATGGGCACCCGCTCGACGACCTCCAAACCGTAGCCCTTTAGGGCTACTATCTTCCTCGGGTTGTTGGTCATAAGGCGGATTTTTCTAACCCCCAAATCCCTTAGGATTTGGGCACCTACCCCGTAATCCCTTAAATCGACGGGTAGACCGAGCTTGCAGTTGGCTTCCACGGTATCGTAACCTTGCTCCTGCAAGGCGTACGCCTTTATCTTATTTCCGAGACCTATACCCCTTCCCTCGTGACCCCTCATATAGACCAATACACCCTTACCTTCCTTGGCTATCATTTCCAAAGCGGTTTCGAGCTGATTCCTGCAATCGCATTTTAGGGATTTGAAAACGTCCCCCGTGAGGCATTCGGAGTGAACTCTTACCAATATAGGTTCGTCCTCCTTCCACTCACCCATGGTTAAAACGGCGTGCTCTACCCCGTCGAGTTTGTTCCTGTAAACGTGGATTTTAAAAACACCCCACGGGGTGGGGAGGTGGGCTTCCGATACCTTTTCGACGATACTCTCCCTCTTCAATCGGTAGCGGATTAAATCCTCTATGGTGATTATTTTGAGGTTGTGCTTTTTGGCGAACTCCATAAGGTCGGGAACCCGTGCCATAGTTCCGTCGTCCTTCATAATCTCGCAGATAACACCGGCGGGGTATAAACCCGCAAGTCTTGCGAGGTCTACGCTCGCCTCGGTATGCCCCGCCCTTTCGAGAACTCCCCCTTTCCTCGCCCTAAGGGGGAATACGTGCCCCGGTTTGACAAAGTCGGAGGGTTTCGCATCGGGGGAAACGGCGAGCTTTATCGTAATAGCCCTATCGTAAGCCGATATACCGGTGGTGGTCCCGTGTTTGGGGTGGGCATCTATGGAAACGCAGAATGCGGTCCCTTTCGGGTCGGAATTTTCCCTCACCATCGGCTCGAGACCGAGCTCCTCGCACCTCTCGGGGGTAAGGGATAGGCATATAAGACCCCTTCCGTATTTAGCCATAAAGTTAATCGCCTCGGGGGTAACCTTTTCCGCCGCCATTACGAGGTCGCCCTCGTTCTCCCTATCGGGGTCGTCAACCACTATAACCATCTTCCCTTTTCGGATATCCTCTATAGCCTCCTCGACGGTGTTGAATTTAAATTCCTTCTCTCCCATCGTTGGCAAATATATTAGGAACAATCCCTTAAAAGGTCTCCTTTAAAGTTTGCAAAAAAACTGAAAGGGGGA
>CAZNBH010000058.1:0-5550 GCA_964571355.1 uncultured Aquifex sp. | reverse complement strand
TATTTAAATCAATACGATTTAATGACTGTAGATTTTCTTTGCGTAAAAAAGATTCTTGAAAAAACCAAAGAATTTAGGGAAACGCAAAAGGTTTTTATAAACACCTTCCCCTCTAGTTGGGAAATACCCGCCTTTTCGGCGGCCATTTTCGAATTGTTGGAAAAGGAAAAAAATACCCAAAATATTGTTTTCGAAGTTTTGGAGCTTAGAACTAACGAGAAGATGTGGGCTACTTGGGAATGCTTAAAGAATAAATATGGGGTAATGCTAGCCCTCGACGATTTTGGGTCCGAATCTTCGTCCATTTCCCGTTTAATGAAAAATGTCGATATAGTAAAGGTAGACAAGCAAATACTATGGAACCCCAAACTTTTAAGCTTATCGCTTAGCTTTCTTGCCACTATAAAGCATCACTTTAAGGTTGTGGCGGAAGGAATAGAAAACGAAGAACACCTAAAGATAGCCAAAGAATTTGCCCAATACGGGCAGGGTTTTTATTTGCACAAACCGGAAATTTTCGATTAGATTCCGCAGGAGCCGCTTCCGCAGGTGGAGCATCCGCCGCCAAAGGTCATAGCGTTGGGGTTGTTTATTTTAAATCCTTCCCCGAAGGGGGTTACTACGTAGTCTATTTCTGCCCCGTTTATAAAAGGAACGGAGTTTTGGTCTACCACTATTTTTATTCCGTGTTGCTCCAAAACGGTATCGCCTTCCCTTATTTCATCGAATCCCATGGAATAGGATATTCCGCTGCATCCTCCGGGAATGGCCTGAACCCTTAAAACTATATCCTTTATTCCGTGTTGTTCCGCCAATTTTTTTAGCTCTTCGGCAGCTTTTTCGGTAATGGTTACAACTATTTGGGGTTTCTGTTTTTGTTCGGTGTTTTTTTGTTCCACGTTTTGGTTCTGCATATTTTTAACCTCCAGAGGTTTTAAAGGGTAATTTAACCTTTGGTGGAATAAACTCTTATGCGAATACTCAAGTGGAGAAGGATAGAAAATTTCTTTACCTTTTATAGGATGAAAAAAAGATAGAAAGCAAGGAAGAATTATTCCAAGATTTCCAAAACAGCCCTTTTGTTTTGTTTTCTTGCCATAGCGGTTAGCAAGAGCCTCAAAGCCCTTGCAATTCTACCTTGACGACCGATGATTTTCCCGAGGTCTTCGGGGGCCACCCTTAGTTCGATAACTACGGTCCTTTCTCCTTCGATTTCTCTAACTTGAACTTGGTCGGGTTTTTCTGCCAAGGTTTTAGCGAAGGTTTCTACCAAATCTTTCATTGCGCTCATTCCTTTACCTCCTCCTTATTGTTAAGCGTTTTGCTTAGCGGAAAGCTTCTTATAAAGCTTATAAATAGCCTTGGCGCGGTCGGTTACTTCCGCACCCAAGGAAACCCACTTTTGATATTTTTCCTCGTCGAACTTTATAAGTTCGTGCCTTTTGGGGTCGTAGGTTCCTATGATGTCGATATATTTACCCTCTCTCGGTCTTCTGCTGTCCATTACCACTACCCTGTAGACGGGATGGTTTCTCCTTCCGAATCTCGCCAATCTTATCCTCACCGCCACCTCTATACCTCCTACCGTTTGTTAAATCCTTCGGTTAAAACGGGAAGGGAAATCTAAAGGGAAACCTTCCCTTTTTTCCTCCGAAATTTTTTATTTTAAACCTTTTGAGGATTTTTTTCATCTCTTTGTATTCCTTGAGGAGTCGGTTGACCTCCTGAACGCTGGTTCCGCTACCGCGGGCTATCCTTTGCTTCCTCGAAAGGTTGATTATATTTGGATTTTGCCTTTCCTCGGGGGTCATAGAGTTTATGATGGCTATTTTCCGTTTTATCAACCTTTCGTCCACTTTTATTTTATCGGCATAAGCTCCAAGCCCGGGAACCATTTTTAGGAGTTTATCGAGGGGTCCCATTTTGAGCATAAACTCGAGTTGTTTTTTCAAATCCTCAAGGGTGAAGTTGCCCTCTAAAACCTTTAGGGCTAAAGCTTCGGCTTCGTCCTCGGGAATAGCCTTTTGGGCTTTTTCCAACAGGGTTTGGAGGTCTCCCAAACCTAAAATCCTCTGAGCCATACGGTCGGGATAGAAGGGTTCCAAATCCTCGAGTTTTTCCCCTACACCAACGAACTTTATGGGAACCCCTACGGTTTCCTTAACCGATAGGGCTAACCCCCCCCTTGCGTCGCCGTCCATTTTGGTTAAAACCACTCCGGTAAGACCGAGTTTTTCGTGAAACTCCTTGAGGATATTTAGGGCTTCCTGTCCTTGCATTGCGTCGGCTACGTATATAACCTCCGAAGGGTTGGTAACCTCTTTTATCCTTTTTAGTTCCTCCATTAGTTCCTCGTCTATGTGGAGCCTTCCCGCGGTATCGAGGAGGAGGTAATCCACGTTTTCTTCCTTTGCCCTTTCAACGGCCTTTTTGGCTATTTCTATCGGGTTGGTCTCCCCTTCGTAATCGTAGTAGGGAACCCCCACCTGCTCGGCGAGTTTTTTTAGTTGGAGCATTGCGGCGGGTCTTCTAACGTCGGTGGAGGTGACCGCAACCTTGTGCCCTTTTTCCTTTAGCCACTTTGCGATTTTTCCTATGGTGGTGGTTTTACCCGTTCCCTGCAAACCGACGAATAAAACCGTCCCCTTTTTGAGTTCGGGGGGATTTTTTCCGAGGATATCTACAAGCTCGTCGTAAACGATTTTTATAACTGTTTCGCCGGGGTTTAATCCCTTGATTATTTTTTGGTCGAGGGCTTTCTCCCTAACCCTTTTTATGAAATTTTTAACTACGGTGGGGTCTACATCGGCTTCCAAAAGCGCCAACCTTATTTCCCGAAGGGCTTTGTTTATTTGTTTTTCCGAAAGTCTTTTGGCTCCCGCAAGTTTATCTATAGCCCCTTTAATCCTTCCCGTAAGCAGTTCAAACATCTCTAAAGGAATAATAGGGTATCCCCAAAGGGATGGTTATCTTTTCCTTTTTAGTTTGTTCACATCGATACCGTACTTTTTTAGGCGGTAGTCGAGTTGGCGGAGGGTATAACCGAGCATTTTTGCCGCGCGGGATTTTACGTAATTCGTTTGCTCCAACGCCCTTAGTATCCGCTCCTTTTCTTCCTCCTTTAGGAGGTCTACAAATTTTTTTTCCCCGTCGGGTTCTTCCAATTCCCGCGAAGCGGGCGATGTTCTTTTTCTAAAGAGCTCCGGCACGAAGAGTTCGGCATCTTCGAGGGTTATCCGTCCCTTTCCGCCGAGGAGGGTTATTAGGCGGGTGAGGTATATCTCCAACCCCCTTATATTGTCCCTCGGCGGGTGTTCCGAAATGTGTTCCACCAATTGGGGACTTATTTCAACATCCACCCCCAAATGGGAACCTATCTTGGTGAGCAGGAACCCCACAAGGGGCGGGATATCCTCCCTTCTTTCCCTTAAAGGGGGGATTTCGAAGGAAAAGGTTTCCAAAAGTTGGTAAAGGGTTCTTAAAAATCTCCCTTCGAAGGTTTTTTCGAACAGGTCGACCGCCGAGGTTGCGATAAGTCTAAAGCTTTCCCCCTTTAGGTGCTTTACAAGCTCGTACTGCAACCCCATAGGGAGGTTTTCTACCCTTCTCACCAAAAGTGTTCCGCCCTTTGCTTTGTTTACCTTTTGGTGGAATTGTTTTTTTAATTCTTCCTCGGGTAGGTCGGAGGTATCTATAACCTCTAAGGGTTTGTCGGAAAATCGGGATAGCTTTACGAGGAGGTGGGCTACGGCGGTTTTTCCCACCCCCGTTTCCCCCTTTATGAGGAGGGGGGTTTCCAAATCTTTGAAAAATTCAACCTTTCGAAGGACTTTTTTGAAGGCTTCACTCGGTAGGGAGAAAATGTATTCACCCTCGAGGCGACCTTCGAGGGTGAGTTTTTTTAAGAGTTCCCTCGATAGGAGAACGGGGAGTTCCTCCTTTTCCCTAAGTTGGATAAAGGTTCCCAATATGGAGCCGACCACCGAAAGGGTTTCCAGCAGTCGTTCCGTTTTCTCCTTCAGGTCTTCGGCATTTTTGAAAAGACCTAAAACCCCCACCGTTTGCTCGCCCACCTTTACGGGGGCGGTTAGGAAGATGAGTTTTTTTCCCTTTAATCTCTTTACCAGTCCGGTTTTATTCACAAGCTCGTCCTCGGTTGCCGAGAGGGGTATACCGAGCTGGTAGGTGAGCCCCGTAATCCCCTCCCCTTTGGAGTAAATAGCCCTTTCCACCTCCGAGGGGAGGAAACCGAAAGATGCTACCACCTTGAGTTTTCCACTTTTTTCGTCCTTAAAGGCTATAAAACCCGCTTCTATACTCCAAAAGGAGTAAAAGATTTGCAAAACCTTTTCGAGGATTTTGTCTATTTTTTCCCCCTTGGAGAGGGTTTTAAGTATTTCGTTGACCAATCGGAGTTCCTCGGTTCTAAGCCTTATTCTCCTTTTTAGCATTTGTTAAATGTAGTTAACTACAACGGGTTAACCCTTTTGTTTACCATACCCACCATAGGTGCTAACAAATTTGTTAAATAACTTTAATGGTTTTGACCCTTAAAATAGTCCGCCTATGGCGGTTATAGAGGACCTCGAAACCATTAGGGAGATACTAAAGAATTCCAAAACCATTGCGGTGGTGGGCATTTCCCCAAAACCCGAAAGGGCATCCTATTACGTTTCCGAATGGGCTATAGAAAAGGGTTTGCACAAAATTTACTTTGTCAACCCGGTCTATGCGGGAAGGGAGATTTTGGGAATTAAAGTTTTACCCTCTTTGGAGGATGTTCCCGAACCCATCGACATAGTCGACGTTTTTAGGAGACCCGACGCGTTGGAGGAAATCGTTCTGGACGCCCTAAAGGTGGGTGCCAAATATATCTGGCTCCAACCGGGAACGGAAAACGAAGAGGTTATAGAAAAGTACAAGGACAAAATCGACTTTATAAAGACCGCCTGCCTGGGGGTTGTTGTAAAAACCCTTTAAGCTTTGCAACCCGTTCTTATTACCCCGTAGTTTCCCGCCTTTTTCTTGTAAAGGATTTTTAACTCACCGGTTGCTATATCCACAAAGGGTAAAAAGTGGAGATTCTTCTCCTCGAGTTCCAAAATGGCATCCTCAACATCCATAGGTTTGTCCACTACGAGCTCTTCCTCCTCTATGCGGGGTCTTTCCTTCGGCTCGGGTGGGAGGTCGGGAACCGCCATAGCCTGCATCTTTTCCCTACGGGCTTCCCTTATTTGGGCTTTCACCTTTTCTTTATCCTTTACGAGGACTTTTTCTATTTCGTCTATAACTTTGTCTATTGCGGTGTAAAGGTCGGGGTCGGCGTCCCAAACGTGGATTTTTTCACCCTTTTGACCTACGAAGATGTCCACCTCTATCCTAAACTCCGCCCTTTCCTTTTTTATAGCCACGTGGATTTCTATCTCATCCGGTTTTAGACCTTTGAAGAGGCGTTCCAAACGTTGGAATTTCTTTTCCACATACCCCCTGATGGAGTCGGTGATTTCAACGTCCTGACCTACGAAGTTGAATTTCATAAGAAACCCCTCC
>CAZNBH010000057.1:0-5560 GCA_964571355.1 uncultured Aquifex sp. | reverse complement strand
TGTTCGACGTTTTGGGGCTTTGATTTTTCCCCTTCCGAATAATTAAAGGTTTTATGACCTACCTACCCCACTCGGAGGAAGAGCTAAAGGAGATATTCTCCCTTTTGGGTATAGAAAGCTTCGAGGACCTCTACGGGCACATAGACCCCTCCCTCCTCTTTAAGGGTGAATTGAGCCTACCCCTCCCCAAGTCGGAACCGGAAATAGTGGAAACCTTTAAAGGGTTGGCTTCGAAGAATAAAACCCTAAAGGTGTTTGCGGGGGCGGGTTCCTACGATAGGTATATACCAACGTTAATAGACCACCTCGTGGAGAGGGGGGAATTTCTAACCGCCTATACCCCCTATCAACCCGAGGTCTCCCAGGGGACGCTAACCGCGATATTCGAATACCAAACCGTTATAGCCGAGCTCACCGGTATGGACGTTGCCAACGCCTCGATGTACGACGGGGGAAGCGCTTTGGCGGAAGCGGTTCTAATGGCGAGGGCTATAAAGGGCAAAGGGGACACGGTGGTTTTAAGTTCCACAATTCACCCCCTTTACAGGGAGGTTGTAAAAACTTACCTCTACGGCTATAGGGACAACATAGAGGAAATTCCCTTCACCGAAGGGGGAACTACCGATTTAAACCTCCTCGAGGAGGTCTTAAAAAATAAGGAAGTCCACGCTTTGGCGGTTCAATACGTGAACTTTTTCGGTTTCGTGGAACCCTTAAAGGAGATAGGGGAGTTAGCCCAAAGGTACGGCGTTCCCCTAATAGTGGTCGCCGACCCTATAGCCTTGGCGGTGTTAAAGCCCCCCGCCGAGTTTGGAGCCGATATAGTGGTCGGAGAGGGGCAGCAGCTCGGCATTCCCATGTATTTCGGAGGACCCTATTTGGGCTTTTTCGCAACGAGGCAAAGGTATGTAAGGAAAATGCCCGGTCGCCTCGTGGGGATGGCGGAAGATATAGAGGGCAAAAGGGCTTTTACGCTTGTTTTGCAAACCCGTGAGCAACATATAAGAAGGGAAAGGGCTACCTCCAATATCTGCTCCAACCAGAACCTAATGGCGCTTAGAGCACTCATCTACGTCGCCACCCTCGGGAAGGAGGGGCTTAAAGAGGTTGCAAAGCAATCGATTTCCAAAGCGAGGTATTTGTACAGAGGTTTAACCTCCAAGGGGTGGAAAAATCCCTTTAACAACGACCGCTTTTTGTGGGAATTTCCAATAAGCCATCCCCAAGCGGGGGAAATTAGAAAAAAACTTTTAAAGAGAGGTTTCCTATTCGGTGTAAACCTCGAAAGGTTCTATCCCTCGCTAAAAAACACCCTTTTGGTGGCTGTTACCGAAAAGAGAACCAAGGAGGAAATGGATAATTTGCTAAATTTAATTTGATTTTTAAGTAGTTAGCAAAAACTTTTTACTTTTTCCGTTTGTTTTTTTGCAAATTAAAAGTTATGGGAACGATTTCCGAAGAAATCCTTACCGACCTATACCAAATCCTATCGGGAATAATAGGGGAAAGGGCGGTTAAAGTTTTTCAAAGGAAGATTTCGGAAAAGGGTATTACCGACATTCCTACGATAATTTTTGAGCTCGCCTCCGAAATGGGGCAAACCTTTGGGAATAAAGGGGCTTTTGCAACCCTTAGGGAGGTGGGAAGGCAGGTTGCAAAGGACTTGATGGAGCACCATCCCAAAGAGGAGTGGGAGGAGATTTTCGAAAAGGGGCTAAACATAATGGGTTTTGCCAAAGGGGTTCAAAAGGAACCCACCCGAGCCTGCATATGTTCGTGCATTTTTTATCCCAACTTTCTCGAGGGAAGGAATTTGAAACCGACCGAACACCCCGTTTGCTGGATAGGGTGGGGTTTTATCGAGGGTTTTATGAAGGCTTTCACCAACGCCCTCGGGGTTAAATTCGTCGAAAGGGACTTCGATAAACAGCAGTGCTGGTTTGAAATAGTCCGACCCGAAGATATTTAGATTTTTTCTTTACAACCCCCGTTTTAAATTTTCCCGCGGAGCGGGCATCGGTTTTAAATTAATAGTTAGACCATGGAAAACCTCGAGCTAAAAATTTTGGATATCCTTTCGAGGCTGCAACAGTACGGTATCACCGCCCCCATAGATTCGAAAAACTTTTGGAGGGAATGGCAAAAAACCTTTACCCACGTGAAGTTAAGCCAAATAGCTATAAGAACCCTTTTGGGGGATAAAAATTTAGACCCCAAAGAGGTGGAATTTTTAAAGAAAAAACTCTCGGAGTTAAAGGAGGTTGAAACCTACCTAAGGGAGATTAAGGAGGTAGCCCTCCAAATTAAGGGTTATTCCATATTCGCCACCGAGGAGAGTGAGGATAACGACGACCTGGACGACTTTCTCTTTTAATTTTCCCTATTTATGTTCAAAATCAAGGCAAAACCGGAGGACTTTTTTGTCAAGGAAATTATAGATATCCCCTTAAAGGATAAGGGTGAATACGCCTATTACCGTTTAAAGAAAAAGGATAGGAACACCGTAGACATCGTAAGGGAGTTAGCCCAAAAGTTCCGCCTCCCGGTAAAGGATATTACCTTTGCCGGTTTAAAGGATAAAAATGCGGTCACCGAACAGTATTTGGCTATAAAGGGTTTAAAAAATCCCCCCGAAAGGGTGGAGGGGGATAGCTACAAACTCACCTTGGTGGGTTTTGCCGACCAACCCCTCGAGTTGGGAAAGTTCAAAGGGAACTATTTCGAAATAGTGGTTAGAAACCTCACCAAACGGGAGAGGGAAAACGCGGAGAGGAATATCCCATTCGTGGAAAAGTACGGATTTGCCAACTACTTCGGCGAGCAACGGTTCGGCTCTATAAAAAACGCCAAGGAGTTCTTGATAAAACACCTCTTAAGGCACAAATACGAGGAAGCCCTTCGGGAGTATTTGCTCTCCTACAGCGATTGGAGGATGAAAAGGAGGCTGAAAAAGCTCTGGGGAAATTGGCGGGAATTCTTGAAGGCTATGCCAAAGGCGGCCACCTACGAGCGGAAAGTGGTGGAGGAACTGGCGAAAGGGGTTTCCTTCAAACAGGCTTTTATGGCTTTGCCGAAAAATGTCCGTTTGATGTTCGCCTTTACCTTTCAGAGTTATTTGTGGAATAGATACCTCTACAGGTTCGTAGTCAGGTACTTTCCCCACTGCAGGGTTCCCGCCGGTATAAAGGACTGGGAATACGCCTTTTATACGAAGATGAACGACGCCATTTTTGAGGAGATAAAGGATTTGGAAATCCCCTATTTGGGTATCGAATACAAACCCCAAAACCCCAAAGTGGAAAGGGTAATAAGGGAAATCCTCGAGGAGGAAGGTATCACCCCCGAAATCCTAAAGGAGGAACGGATAGGAATAAAGTTGTTCACCGACGGGGTTAGAAAGGCTATAGCAATCCCCCAAGGGTTAAGAATGGAAAGGGTTTCCCGTTCGGCGGTAAAACTATCGTTTGTACTTCCCCCCGGAAGTTACGCAACCGTTTTGCTTCGGAAACTCTTCCTGTGCAATAGGGAAAATTGAAACCGCTAGAGTTTAAAATGGTTTCTGTAATTCCTTTTTGAGGGGGTCCCCTTTCCCCTCAGGAGGTGATGACTGCATACCATGCGACAAGGAGAGGTTTCTATGGGAGAAAATCTCCTAAAGGCGGGAGCTTGGAAGGGTATTATCCACCACTACCGCAACTATTTGCCGGTAAGCGACAAAACGCCGATAATAACCCTCTACGAGGGAAATACACCCCTTATAAAGGCTAGGAATATCCCCAAATTTTTGGGGGTCGATGTGAACCTCTACTTCAAGTACGAAGGTTTAAACCCCACCGGTTCGTTCAAAGACCGCGGTATGACGATGGCAATCTCCAAGGCGGTCGAAGCCGGTAAAAAGGCGGTCATCTGCGCCTCTACGGGTAACACATCGGCATCGGCTGCCGCCTACGCCGCAAGGGCGGGTTTGAAAGCCTTCGTAGTCCTCCCCTACGGTGCGGTAGCCTTGGGAAAACTCTCCCAGGCTATGATATACGGGGCAAAAATCGTCGCCATTAAGGGGAACTTCGACGATGCCCTCTTTTTGGTTAGGAAAATAGTTGAAAAACACCCCATAGAGATAGTAAACTCGGTAAACCCCTACAGGTTGGAAGGTCAAAAGACCGCCGCCTTTGAGATTTGCGACGCCCTTGGGGACGCCCCCGACTACCAATTTATCCCGGTGGGAAACGCCGGAAATATAACCGCCTACTGGAAGGGTTATAAGGAGTATTACGAGGCGGGGAATATAAAAAAACTCCCCAAAATGATGGGGTGGCAGGCGGAGGGCTCCGCCCCCATAGTAAAGGGATATCCCATAAAAAACCCCCAAACAATAGCGACCGCGATTAGGATTGGAAACCCCTACAGTTGGCAGGGTGCCCTAAAAGCCCGCGATGAGAGCGGGGGAAGGATAGACGCCGTAAGCGACGACGAGATACTCTACGCCTACAAGTTGGTCGCCTCCATGGAAGGGATTTTCTGCGAACCCGCTTCGGCGGCATCGGTTGCCGGTTTTATAAAGTGTGTAAGGGAAGGTCTATTCAAAGGTGGGGAAACGGTGGTCTGCACCTTGACCGGAAACGGTTTGAAAGACCCCGATACGGCGATAAAAATGTCGGAGGAACCTATAGTGGTTCCCCCCGACCTGAAAGCCCTCGAAGAGGTTTTCGAAATAACCTAAACTTTTCCCCTTCCTATATTTGTTTCCTTTTTGTAGGGCACCGGTATGTATTGAACCGACGGGACGGCGTTTTGCTTCGGTTGGGGGTAAAGAGCCATAAGTTCGTAAACCTCGGGTGGGACATCGGTCGAAACCCTAAGACCGTATTCCTTTAGAAGTTCATAGGTAAGGGGATAGTCGTGGGTCCACTTACCCTGGGTAAAGTCTTCGGCTACCCTTTTCGCAACCTCCTCCGAATAACCCTTTTTGAGGAGCAGGTTGTACACGTAATCGTACATCTGCTTTAAGGCTTTCTCGGCTACGTCTCCGAGAATTAGGGTCTGGTCTTCGAGCTTTTCCAACGGTTTGGTTTCAACCGCTTTTTTTATAGAGGCGGCGGGCATCTGACCGAGTTGGGGGTCTACGGGACCCAGCACGGCGTGGGGGTCCATAATAATCTTGTCGGCGGCTAAAGCTATGAGCGTTCCCCCGCTCATCGCGTAGTGGGGAACGATAACCCTAACCTCCCCCTTGTGGTCGGCAAGGGCGTTCGCTATTTGGGTGGCCGCCAAAGCCAACCCCCCCGGGGTGTGGATAATAAAATCGATGGGCATATCGTCGGGGGTCATTCTTATAGCCCTCAGCACCTCTTCGGAATCCTCGATGTTTATAAACCTGAAAAGGGGAATACCCAAAAATCCCATAGTCTCCTGTCGGTGTATCATTGTGATAACCCTACTCTTCCTCTTGTGTTCGAGTTGCCTTATAAGGGATTCCCTCGCCCGTTGAAGTTGAATTTTCGAAAGCCACGGTTGGAGGAAAACAAAGAGGATTAAGAACCACCAAAGGAGGTTCATAAGG
>CAZNBH010000056.1:0-5613 GCA_964571355.1 uncultured Aquifex sp. | reverse complement strand
TGGCGTGGGGGGAGGTGGCTAACTATTCTTTCTACCTCCGGTTTGTTGAAAACTTTCTTAAAAAACGAAAAAATTCCCATTTAAAACCCTCCAAATTATTTAAAAATAGGTATCTCCCAATTGTCTATTAACCTTGCAGAGGGCATTCTTACCGCTACCAAAATCCTTTCTCCCCCTTTGATTTTATCGACCGGCTCGAGGGTTTCGGGGTTTACTATAGCGACGTAGTCGATTTCTTTAATCAAAGGGAACCCCTTTAGGAACTTTTTAATTTCCTCCTCCACTTTGCGGGCATCTTTTACCCCTTCCTTTACGAGTTTTTCCGCTAGGAGAAACCCTTTGTAGATGGCGGTTGCTTGCTCCCTCTCCTCGGGGGTTAGGTAGGTATTTCTCGAACTCATGGCGAGACCATCTTTTTCCCTCACAATGGGGCAACCGATTATTTCGATATCCATATTGAGGTCTTTAACCATTTTTTGGATAACCTTCAGCTGTTGGTAATCCTTTTCCCCGAAATACGCCCTATCGGGTTTTACTATGTTGAAGAGTTTTGTTACTACGGTGCAAACCCCCCTGAAGTGACCCGGTCTAAACTTCCCCTCCCAAAGTCGGGAGAGTTTTGTTTCCTCCACAAAGGTGGAGTAGCTTGGAGGGTACATATCCTCCACCGGGGGGGCAAAAACGATATTTACCCCTTCCCCCTCGAGGAGTTTTAAATCCCTTTCCAAATCCCTCGGGTATTTGTCGTAATCCTCCCCTTTCCCGAATTGGGTGGGATTTACAAATATGGAAACCACCACGAGGTCGTTTTCCTTTTTTGCGCACCTTACAAGGGATAGGTGTCCTTCGTGGAGGTATCCCATTGTGGGAACAAAGCCTACGGTTTTTCCTTCCTTTTTTTGTTGTTTTATATACTCGGTTAACTCCTGGGGTTTGCGGAATAGGAGAATCCCCATAAGGAAAAAGGTTAAAACTTCCCCCGAAAGGTCGGGTTTATTATAGTTCCCTCAAATGTTGGCGAAGCGCATTATCCCCTGCCTCGACGTGGACAAGGGGAGGGTGGTAAAGGGGGTAAGGTTTAAGGAGCTTAGGGACGCCGGTGACCCGGTGGAGGTTGCCAAAGCTTACGAGGAACAGGGGGCGGACGAGCTCGTCTTTTTGGATATTACCGCCTCCGCGGAGGGGAGGAATATAATCCTCGACGTCGTCAAAAAGGTTGCCGAAACGGTCTTTATGCCCTTCACCGTGGGAGGCGGGGTTAGAACCTTGGACGATATAAGGAGGTTGCTCGAAAGCGGAGCCGATAAGGTTTCGATAAACACCGCGGCGGTGAAAAATCCCAACCTCGTCTACGAGGGGGCTAAGAGGTTCGGAAGCCAGTGCGTAGTGGTCGCCATAGACGCCAAAAAAACCCCGAAGGGCAATTGGGAGGTTTATATCCACGGGGGGAGAACGCCAACCGGTATAGATGCGGTCGAGTGGGCTAAGAGGGTCGAGGAGCTCGGAGCGGGGGAAATCTTGCTCACCTCAATGGATATGGACGGGACAAAGAAAGGTTACGACATCGGTCTGACCCGCGCGGTGGCCGAGGCGGTTAAAATTCCCGTAATAGCGAGCGGAGGGGCGGGCAAGAAGGAGCACTTTTACGAAGCCTTTACCGATGGGAAAGCCGACGCGTGCCTGGCGGCTTCCCTGTTCCACTTCAAGGAACTCACCGTTCCCGAACTAAAAAGGTACCTAAAGGAAAGAGGTATCCACGTGAGGTTGGACTGACCTTTTCCCCCTTTTTGGGACAATTTCCTTTCTATGCACCAAAATTGGGTAAAGGAATTATTACTCTCCAAAGGTGGTTATATACTTTCGACCCTCCTCTCAAAGGGGGGGCAATACGCCGAGATTTTCTACGAGAGGAGTAGAACCACAAGGATAAGCTACGAAAACGGGAAGGTTGACAAGATTTCCCACGGGGTGGACGGCGGAGTAGGTTTGAGACTTATAAAGGATTTTAAGGTTTACTACGGCTATACGAACAATCCCACTTTTGAGAATCTCATCGAGCTCGCGAAGCTAATAGCGAAGGGCGAAGGTCAGGGGGCGGTAAAGTGGGGTCTTATAAAAAGGGTTGGCTACACCGAGGTGGAAATAGACCCCGACCAAACCCCGATAGCCAAAAGGCTCGAATACCTCGAGAGGGCTAACCAAAGGGCGAGGGAGGTAGGGGGTGATTCCGTCAAACAGGTAACGGCGGTTCTAATGGACAAAACGAGGGAAATCCTCGTTATCAACTCCTTGGGGGAAATAGGTGAAGATACCCAAAAGAGGGTTGTTTTCTTCGTCGAAACCGTTGTAGGTAAGAACGGGGAACTCTTCAGGGGTTACGAAAGTTTGGGAGGACTTTACGGGTTTGAAATATTCGAAAAAACCCCTCCCGAGGTTGTGGCGGAAATAGCGACCCGAAGGGCGTTAACCCTAACAAGGGCAAAACCGGCACCGGCGGGGGAGTTCACCGTTGTAATGGATGCCCAGGCGGGGGGAACGATGATTCACGAAGCGGTGGGCCACGGTTTGGAGGCCGACCTCGTCCAAAAAGGTGTTTCGGTCTACGATAAAAGCAAGCTCGGGAAAAAGGTTGCGAGTGAGCTCGTCACCGTTGTGGACGACGCAACACTAAGGGGGCATAACGGTAGCTTTTCTATAGACGACGAAGGGGTTCCCGCCCAAAGGAAGGTTTTGATAGAAAACGGCATCCTAAGGGGGTATATGTACGACCGCTTAACCGCCATGAGGGACGGGGTTGAGAGCACCGGAAACGGTAGAAGGCAAAGTTATAGACACGTTCCCATCGTGAGGATGACCAACACCTTTATAGCCCCCGGAAAGGACAACCCGGAGGACATAATAAGGGATACCAAAAAGGGAATTTACGTTGTAAAAATGGGCGGTGGGGAGGTGAACACCACCACCGGGGACTTCGTATTTGAAATAATGGAGGGATACCTAATAGAGAACGGGGAAATAACCTATCCCATAAAAGGGGCTGTTCTAATAGGAAACGGACCCAAGGCGTTGCAGGATATAGATGCGGTGGGTAAAAACCTCGGTTGGTCTATAGGAACATGCGGTAAGGACGGGCAAGGGGTTCCGGTTACCGATGCCCAACCAACGGTGAGGATTAAAAAACTCACCTTGGGGGGAACGGAGGTTTAACCCCCTTTTTGGGTTTAATCTTTCCTTATGGCTACCTACAAGGATGCCGGCGTCGATATAGAGAAAGCCGATAAATTTGTCGAATACATAAAGCAAAAGGTCAAGGAGGTTCAGGGGAAGGAAATAGTTACCCCCTTCGGGGGTTTTGCCGCCGGATACCTCCTCGACATAAGCAAATACAAAAACCCGGTCTTGATGTCGACCACCGACGGGGTCGGTACGAAGTTGAAAATCGCCCAAATAATGAATAAACACGACACGGTCGGGATAGACCTCGTCGCGATGAACGTAAACGACCTAATCACGACGTTGGCAAAACCGCTGTTTTTCCTCGACTACATAGCAACCGGAAAACTCGACCTCGAGGTGCAAAAGCAGATAATAGACGGAATAGTCGAAGGGTGTAAGCAAGCCGAGTGTTACCTCGTCGGCGGTGAAACGGCGGAAATGCCCGGCTTTTACCAACCCGGAGAATACGACCTCGCCGGCTTTTGTGTCGGGGTTGTCGATAGGGACGAAATGCTAACGGGTGAGGATATCTCCGAAGGGGACTTGTTGATAGGTCTACCCTCCTCGGGTGTTCACTCCAACGGTTATTCCCTCGTGAGGAAGATAATCTCCGACAGAGGTTACAAATACGACCAATATATAGAGGAACTCGGGGGGGTATTGGGCGAAGTACTTCTAACCCCCACGAGGATTTACGTAAGGGACATTTTCCATTTAAAGGAAAACGGGGTAAAGCTCAAGGGTATAGCCCACATAACGGGGGGCGGTATTCCCGGCAACCTCGTGAGGATTTTACCCGAAGGGCTTACCGCCGTTGTGGAAAAGGAAAAATTGCCCAAGCTCCCCATTTTCGAATGGATACAAAGGGAGGGAAACGTCCCCGAGGAGGAGATGTTTAAAACCTTCAACATGGGTGTGGGAATGATATTGGTAGCCGACGAAGGGAATGCCGAAAAAATTCTCTCCCTAAACGGGGAGGCGAGGATTATCGGGCACATCAAAAGGGGAAAAAGGGAGGTGAGAATCGTTTAATGAAAGCCTACATATTGGCGGGGGGTTACAGCCGTAGGTTCGGCGAGGATAAAACCCTGTTTAAGGTCTTTGACAAGCCCCTCGTTTTGGAGGTTTACGAAAAGGTTTCCCCCTTTTTTGAGACCTTTGTAATAACCAAAAACCCCGAGAGGTACAAAAAGCTCAACCTACCCACCTTGGAGGACGAATTCAAAAATTTGCAGTCCCCCCTGGTGGGAATATACACGGGGTTAAAACATTCGGAGGATACCTTTAACCTGTTCCTCTCGGCGGATTTGCCGCTGCTCGATATCCACTATTTGGAATTTGTTAAAAATTTCCCCTTTGAGGATAAGTTTTTGGGATACGTCCCCGTTTTGGAGGGAAAAAAGCATTACACCTGCGGGGTTTACTCGAAAAAACTCCTCCCCCTTTTGGAGGAGGCTATAAAAAGGGGAAACCTCTCGGTGAGGCAATTCGAACACCTATTCCACTTTTGGGGGGAGAAAGAACTTTTAAGCCACGGGGTGGATAGGTACACCTGCTTTAACCTGAACACAAAAAGGGATTTGGAAAGGCTAAAGAGGTTAAAAGATGTCCTCGGTGGATAGACCTTCGGTGGCGAGCTCTTCTAGCGCTTTTTCCACCTTGTCGAGGGCGGTGTAAAAGTCGTCCTCTATCTTTCTCACCCTCTTTCCGTAAGCCTTTTGGATAGCCTTCCTCATCAGCTCGGTTTTCATTAGGGCGTTGGTCATACCGAGCTTTTCGTAGACCTCGTTAAGCTTTTCGCCAACTTCGTAAACCCTTTGCGCCCTTCTTCTACGCTCCTCTATAGCCTCCTTGAGCGGTAGGGATAGGAATTCGTCTATCTTCTTAAGTAGGTTTTCAAAAGCCCCCGCGGGGAATTTTTTGTTAATCTCCTCCAAAACCACCCCGAGGGTTATATAGGACGGCTCTTCGATGTAGAAGGCGAGCTCGAGTTCCTCCATGTCGGGGTTCAAATCGAGAAAGCTCCTGTAAAGCCTGTAGGCTTGGGCGGCTTTTTCCCTTATGTTGGGCGGTTTTTCGGTGTTGAACTCCATAATGTTTAGGGCGAGCTCTTTGGGGATTAACAGGGCGGGGATTTCCCTTGCGCCGAGCATTTTAGCCGCCTCGAGGCGGTGCTGACCGTCTATAACGTAGACCTTGTCGTCCTCTTCGTTTTCCTTGTAGACAATAATGGGGTGGAGAAAGCCGAGCTTTTCCATCGAAATGAACAACCTCTTTATCAGGAGGTCTGACAAATCCCTCTGAAAGGGGGGTTTTTCCACCATCCCAATCGGGACTATTACGAACTTTATAGGTGTTTGCTTTATCGGCTCGTTGTATTCGGCTAAAACTTTCATA
>CAZNBH010000055.1:0-5620 GCA_964571355.1 uncultured Aquifex sp. | reverse complement strand
TTGCAAATACCGAACACCCTTTACCTCAAAGGGGTCTGGGTGGAGGTGTTGGAGGGTTAAAAAACCCCTTTAGGGGTAAACCTTCCTTATTTTGCACCCTTTATAGTAGTGTTTGAGGATTTTTTTGTAGTCCCACCCCCGTTGGGCGAGGCAAAAGGCACCCCATTGGGACATTCCCAACCCGTGTCCGAACCCCCTACCGGTGAGGATATAGTAGTCCCCCGTTTGTCCCAAGGTAAAAAACCAATCGGAGGGGAGGTGTAACTCCAACCTCCCGAAGATGGAAAAGGGGATAACTACATCCCCCTCCGAGGTTTCGAAAACCATTTTTAATCCCCTCCCGCAACGGTTCCTAATCAATCGGAAACCCTTTAGGGGGCTATTTATCCCCATCCTTTGGAGGAATTTTTTAACCCTTTCCTTCGGGAGTTTTACCTCCCAATGGCTCCACTTTAGGGTTTTCCAGTTGCAGTTGTCCCTTACCTCGGAAAGGTATGGAAGGTTTAACCCCGTAATCTCCTCAAAGGAGTGGTTGCAACCGCCGTTGTTGGAGTGGAACATCGCATAAATCAGTCCGCCGTTGTAGGTGAGCACCTCACCGCGGGTTTGCTCCACCGCCTCCTTAACGTTGAAGGGGACGTTTAAAAACCCCCTAAAGACCTGATAGCCGATATCCGAACCTACATCGAAGGGTTTCCCCGCTTCGCGGGCTTTGTATATATTGAAAAGGGCAAAGGTTCTCGATGCCACCGCTTGGGCTTTTAGCACCTCCAAAGGCCAGGAGGTGTAAACCTCCGAAGGGATAACCCCCAAAAGGTAGGTCTCAAGCGGTAGCTCTATAACAACTATTCTCGGACTGTTGTATACGTTGACCGTAACCTCTACGGGTGCCCTGAAGTAAACAACACCGTTGGCGGAAATTTTGCAACCCCTTTCCACCCTTAGGGAGATTTTTCCCTTTTTTTCCAAAAGGGGGGTTGAAATTACCCAACCCCTTTTGAGGTTTTCGCAAGATATCTCCAACCTTTGAAAGTCGGAGAGGATTTTCACCCTAATTAAGGGTTCTTTTTTTAACCGTTCGACCGGTACGGGGGAGAAAAATTTCGCCGTTTCCCGATAAAGGTTTGCCGAGTTTTTGTAGTTCCCCAAAAAGTGGAAGATTTCGAGGGCACCTATGTAGTTTCCCACCTTTAGGTACTTTAACCCCTTTTGGTAAAGGTATTTTTGAACGCTCGGGGGATTGGAAAAGGATACAAAGACCGCTATTAGGAACAGGATTTCAAAAAACCTTCCCATCGGTGGTTAACCATTATCCCATCCCTTTGTGGGAACAATTAATTTCTTATGCAACTGCTCAGTGAGCAACTTGTCAAAAAACTCGAAGCGGTGGAGAAGAAATACAAGGAACTCCAGTTTAGGTTATCCCAACCCGATATCTTTCAAGACCCCAAGGAGTTTCAAAAACTTTCCAAGGAACTGAACAAGTTGGAGGAACTTTATAAAACCTACCAGGAGTATAAAAAAGCCCTCGAATCCTATAAGGAGGCTAAGGAAATCATCGAAAGCGGGGACGAGGAATTAAAAGACCTCGCCAAGGAGGAACTTAAAGAGCTCGAACCCAAATTGGAGGAATTGAGTCAGCGGCTCAAGATACTCCTCCTCCCCAAAGATGAAAGGGATAGCAAAAACGTCATTTTGGAAATCCGCGCAGGGGTAGGGGGTGAGGAAGCGGCGCTATTTGCCGCCGACCTGCTTAGGATGTACCAGCGTTATGCGGAGGAAAAGGGTTGGAAGTTTCAAATCCTCGACGCCAACAAAACGGGGCTCGGAGGCTACAAGGAGGTAATAGTCCTAATCGAAGGTAAGGACGTTTACTCCCACCTCAAGTACGAAAGCGGGGTTCATCGCGTTCAAAGGGTTCCGGTGACCGAATCGGGGGGGAGGATACACACCTCCACCGCAACCGTTGCGGTTCTTCCCGAGGTCGAAGAGGCGGAGGTCGAGATAAACCCCCAAGACTTGAAAATCGAAACCTTTAGGGCGAGCGGAGCCGGCGGTCAGTACGTCAACACCACCGAAACGGCGGTAAGGATTACCCACATCCCGACGGGAATAGTTGTTCAATGCCAGGACGAGCGTTCCCAATTCCAGAACAAACAGAAGGCTTTAAAAATCTTGAGGGCGAAACTAAAGCAGTTCTACGAACAGCAACAAATAGAGGAAATCACCAAGGAGAGGAGGGAACAGGTTGGTCACGGCGAGCGTTCGGAAAAGATTAGAACCTATAACTTCCCCCAAAACAGGGTTACCGACCACCGTATAAACCTAACCCTCCACAAGCTCGACCAAATAATGGAAGGGAAATTGGACGAACTTATAGAGGCTTTGCAACAACACGAGCAACAGCAAAAGTTAAAGGAATTGGAGGAGAGCCTCTCTTAGGAACTTTTGTTTTCTTTAACCAAGGCGAGGTCGAAAACCTTTTCAACGTTGTCCACAAAGTGGAACTTCATCTTTTCCCTTACGAACTCGGGGAGGTCCTCCATTACCTCCTTTTCGTTCTCCTTGGGGAGGATTACTTCGTAAATTCCCGCCCTTTTGGCGGCGAGGATTTTTTCCTTGATACCCCCTACGGGGAGAACCTCACCCAAAAGTGTAACCTCGCCGGTCATAGCTATATCGTTCCTAACGGGGGTATCGGTAAAGACCGACCTAATTGCGGTGGTGAGCGCTATACCCGCCGAAGGTCCATCCTTGGGAATTGCCGCCTCGGGGACGTGGATGTGGATGTCGTACTTTTCGAACATTTCGGGGTCTATGCCGTATTTTTCGGCATTAGCCCTTACGTACGAAAGTGCCGTTTGGGCGCTCTCCTTCATCACATCCCCGAGCTTACCGGTGAGTATTAGCCTCCCTTTACCCTTCATTTTTGTGGCTTCTATGAACATAATTTCCCCGCCGAGTTCGGTCCAAGCCAAACCGGTGACCACCCCGACCATAGGTTTATCCTTTTTGCTCGGTATATACCTCGGAGTTCCCAAAAACTTCCTCACCAGCTCGGGGGTAACCCTGTAGGGGGGTTTTTCACCCTCCAGTTTTTTGACCGCCAGCTTTCTCAAAACGGCCCCTATTTGCCTTTGCAGACCCCTCACGCCCGCCTCGTGGGTGTAACGGCGGATGATTTCCAATATGGCTTCATCGGTGAATTCAACTTCCTCGGGTTTTAAACCGTGCTCCTTTACCAATTTCGGGATTAGATGCCTTTTGGCTATCTCGAGCTTTTCCTCCTCCGAATATCCCGAAAGACGCAAAACCTCCATTCTATCGAGGAGGGGCAAGGGAATGGTATCAGTCCTATTGGCGGTACAGATAAAAATAACCTCCGAGAGGTCGAAGGGGAGATTTATGTAATGGTCAACGAAGTTTTTATTCTGCTCTGGGTCTAAGACCTCCAAAAGTGCCGCCGAGGGGTCACCTTGGAAGGATACCGACATTTTGTCTATTTCGTCGAGCATCAACACGGGGTTTTTAACGCCCGCCCTCTTTATAGCCTGCATAATCTTACCGGGCATAGCTCCGACGTAGGTTCGCCTGTGACCCCTTATTTCCGCTTCGTCCCTTACCCCCCCGAGGGAAATCCTTACAAACCTCCTCCCGAGGGCTTCCGCTATCGAACGCCCCAAGGAGGTTTTACCAACACCGGGGGGTCCCACAAAGAGTAGAATGGGTCCCTTGGTCTTCCCCTTGGTGAGTTTTCTAACGGCGAGGTATTCCACTATGCGGTCTTTAATCTTTTCGAGGTCGTAGTGGTCCCTGTCGAGTATTTCCCTCGCCCTCTTTAGGTCGTAGCGGTCTTTTGTCTTTTTATTCCAGGGGAGGTCTAAAACCCAATCGAGCCAAGTCCTCAAAACGCCCGCCTCGGCGCTATCGGGGTGGAGCCTTTCGAGTCTATCTATTTCCTTTTCTATTTGTTCTTTTACCTTTTTGGGGAGCTTCAGTTTGGCAAGCTTTTGCCTGTACTCCTCCACCTCCGGGTTTTTCCCCACCCCTAACTCTTCCTGTATAGCCTTTAGCTGGTGGCGGAGGAAATACTCCTTTTGTTCCTTTTCCATAGTTTTGCGGGCTTGCTCCCTTATCCTCTGTTGGATTTGGAGCAGGTTTACCTCCCTTAGGAGGTATTGGTGAACCAAGTTGAGTTTTTCCCTAAGGGTGGGGGCTTCCAAAATCTTTAACGCCTCTTCGGTTTTTATATCCAAAACCGAGGCTACCAAATAGGTGAACTTGAGGGGATTCCTCTCCTCTTTAAGGGTATAGAGGAAATCGGGAATAATCCTTTTGCCGAGGGAAACGGCTTTGTCGAGGAGTTCCTTAATTTCGTTTATAAGGGCCTGTTCCTCGTCCGAAATTTGGTCGGCGACTTCCCTCTCCACCCTAACCTTGGCGGTGATAACGTCGTCGAAGAAATATTTTTCGGACTCACCCCTCGCCAAACCTTCGACGAGAATTTTCAGGCGGTTATCCTCGACGGTTGCAACCCTCAAAATACGGGCTACCGTTCCTACCTTCGAAATATCGCCTTCGGTTATTTCCTCCTTTTCCTTGTCGTATTGAACGGGCAAAAATAGGAGCTTATTGCTCTCCCAAGCCCTTCTTACCGCCTCTATCGAAAATGGTCTCCCTATCAAAAGGGGGGTTACCGAAAAGGGGAAAACGACCATATCCCTAAGGGGGACCGTGTGGAGGACTATTTCCTCCGGTAGTTCAAAGTTTTGCGAACTTATAAATCCCCCTGTAAACTTTTCTACCATCAAGATTTTTAAATATAGGGGAGTTAAGCCATTTCCCTCTCCCTAATGCGGGGGTCGTTTAACGCCAACAAAATATCGGAAATCAAATTCCCGATAATCAATAAAAGGGTTCCTATATACAAAGAGCCCATTACGAGGAATAAATCCTTCGAAAGGACCGCGTCGAGCATAAGCATACCTATACCCGGCCAACCGGTGATAATTTCGACCAACCCCGCACCGGAGACCAAATTCGCAATTTCGAACCCCAAAAGGGTAATAAAAGGGTTCAACATATTGCGGAGCAGGTGTTTTAACCTAACCCCAAAAGGGGCACCCTTTGCTTTTAGATAGACCATAAGGGGACTTTCCAAAACCTCTATAGCCGAACTCCTCACCAGCCGCGCCAATCCGGCAACCCCGCCGAGCGCTAAAACCGTAGCCGGTAGAGCCAAGTGTTTTAAGTAATCAAAAAATTGCCCTATCGGGGATAAATTTTCGTAATTCGGTGAATGGGTTCCCCCTACGGGTAGAATACCGGTTTTAACGGCTAAAACCATAAGCAGAAAGGCTAAAAAGAAGTTCGGAATCGACATAAAGGTGTAAGAAAACCCCAAAATCAAACGGTCTATTAGGCTACCACGTTTCAGAGCCGCCAAAATACCCAAAGGAAAGGCTAAAAGCCAAGCTATTAGGGCGGAGCTAATCGACAACGCCAAGGTATTCGGAAGCCTTTCCGCTATAAGTTCCGAAACGGGGGCGTGGTATTGGAGTGAATAACCGAAGTCGAAAAAAAGGGCGTTTTTAAACCATAAAAGGAACTGTAAAAAGGG
>CAZNBH010000054.1:0-5632 GCA_964571355.1 uncultured Aquifex sp. | reverse complement strand
TTAGCCTCTTCGATGTCCTTCTTTATTTGCTCCTTCAGTTGGACTACGTCTTTAAAGACCTTTTCGGGTCTTAGGAATTTTTGGAACACTATGAGGGGTTGGGCGGAGAGTTTAAACCTCCCCTCCAATAGGTGGACTTCCAGTCTCCTTTTATCCCCCTTTAGGGTGGGGGCATAACCGAGGTTTGCAACGGCGGGGTTTCCGTCGCACAGAACGGCATAAACCCCGTTGGGGAGGCATAAGTTTTCAACCCCTTCGAAGTTCAAGGTGGGAAAGCCTATTTTTCTCCCCAACCCCCTACCCTTTACGGGTATTCTCGCTATAAAGTAGGGGTGTCCCAAATATAGGGAAGCCTCCTTTAGGTTTCCCCTTCTAAGAATTTGCCTTATAAGGGTGGAAGAAACGATTTTTCCACCAACCCTTAGGGGGGAAACCTCTACAACCTTGCACCCTTTGCGGGAACAAATTTTTTTTACGGTTTCCACATTTCCGGAGGCGTTTTTTCCAAACCTCCAATCGTAACCTACAACTATCAACTTAGCCCCGTAGCGGTTTATTAAAAATTCCTCCACAAACACCTCGGGGGGGGTATTGGCGAATTCTTCCGTAAAGGGCAAAACCTCGGTTTTCACCCCCAAGTTGTGTTCGATGATGTATTTTTTCTCCCACCCGGTGGATAGCTTGCAAAAGAGCCTATTAAAGGGTTGTAAAACCTCCACCGGGTGGGGTTCGAAGGTTATAACCAACGGTTGGAGGTTTTCCCTTTTTGCCTCCTTTACGAGGGTATTTATGAGGTGGATATGCCCGAGGTGGACCCCGTCGAAATTACCAACCGCTACGGCTCTATATTCCATTAGGTATTTAAGCTTAGTGGGGACGGCGGGATTTGAACCCGCGACCTCGGGGTCCGGAGCCCCGCGCTCTATCCTGCTGAGCTACGTCCCCTACAAGTTTTTTATTCTACCCTTTGCGTAAACCCACTATTTTTCTTGGTGATTTTATACTACTTTTTAAAATGGACATAGCCACCATTATCGGTCTGGTAGCCGCTTGGGCGTTAATCGCCATATCGATAGCGATATCGGGTGGTTTCGCCGGATTTTTAAACATTCCCTCCTTATTAATCGTTGTCGGTGGTACCTTGGCAGCCCTCCTAATGGCTTTTTCCCTTCCCGACTTTATAGCCGGTCTAAAAGCCTTTATGAAGGCTATAAAACCCGGTATTCCCCCCTTTGAGGAGGAGGTTGCCTATATAGTTTCGATAGCCCAAAAGGCGAGGAAGGACGGAATTCTATCGCTCGAGAACGAACTCGCGGAATACTACGCCCACGACCCCTTTTTGGGTAACGCCATAAAGATGGTTGTCGACGGAGCGGATGCCGAAACCCTCGAAAAAATCCTCGAGGCTATGCTCGATAATGAAGAAAAGAAATGGAAATTGGAGGTTTCTTTCTGGGAGCAGTTCTCCGCCCTCGCCCCCGCCTACGGGATGATAGGAACGCTAATAGGTCTTATCCAAATGCTTAAAAACCTAAACGACCCCTCCACATTGGGTCCCGCTATGGCGGTTGCGTTGATTACCACCCTTTACGGTGCATTGATGGCAAACGCCTTGGGCGGTCCCATAGCCAACAAGCTCAAAATCTACGCCGAAAGGGCTTTGCTCGTAAAACAGCTTTACGCCGAAGGGCTTTTGATGATTCTAAAAGGGGAAAACCCGAGGGTCATCGAACAAAAACTCGCCCTGCTCGCGGGCGTTCAACTCTCCACCGAATAAGGGAGGGGTTAAGCTATGGCGAAAAAGAAAAAGGAGGAATGCCCACCCCTCCCTATGTGGATGACCACCTTCTCCGACCTTATGTCCCTCCTTTTAACCTTCTTCGTTCTACTCTTTTCGATGAGTTCCATTTCGAGGGAAAAATTCATCAAATTCCTCCAAACGTTGGAATTTATGTGGGGGATAAACATAATTAAGGAGAAAAACCCACCCGCCCCTACCGAAAGCGCCATTCCCCCGCCTACCCCGCTGTATCCCAAACCGGAAAAGTGGAGCGAGGCGGAAAATGCCGCCGCCAAGGCGGTAGAAACCTTTAAAAAGGCGGGGGTTCCGGTAAAGGATATAAAAAGGGCAAAGGAGCTGGTCATAAGAATTCCCGCCGATTACCTCTTTAAGGAGGGTTCTTATATCCCCGAGAGGAAGTATATACCCCTCCTAAAAAAGGTTTGCGAGGTTTTGAAAAAACTAAATGTACCCATCAGAATCGAGGGACACACCGATAGTAAGCCTATTTACAAGTATCCCTTAATAGTGGATAACTGGGATTTGTCCCTCTTGAGGGCTCTAACCGTTGCAAAATACTTCGTAGATTGGGGATTTCCCGAGGACAAAATCTCCATTGCCGGTTATGCCGATACCGAACCGATAGCACCCAATACCACCCCCGAAGGGAGGGCTAAAAACCGCCGTATCGACATCGTTATCTTTGTCGGTGCAGAAAAGATGTGAGGGTTGACCGATGGCGAAAAAATCCAAAGGAGGCGCCCAAGATTGCCCCCAATTCCCCGCCTGGATGACAACCTTCTCCGACCTTATGTCGCTCCTCCTAACGTTTTTCATACTCCTCTACTCGATGTCGGTTCTCGACATCACATCCTTCGCGAAGTGGATTAGTTTCTTCCAAGGGGGGAGAACGGTTTTGCCGCCGGCTTCGGTAATCCCACCGCCGGTAGCCCCGCCGAGGATAAGCCGCCTGGCTATAAAAGCGCAAAAAATCCTAGCCAAGGTGGGGGCTTACAACGCCTTTCAGGTTATCGTTTCGAGGAACGAAATAACCATAAGATTTCCCTACGGGGTAAACTTCGACGAAGGGGATTACCACCTAAAGCCGAAGTTCAAAAAGGCTCTAACCTCCTTGGTTCCCCTTATAAAAGACATAAAGGGCACCTTTAGGGTGGTCGTTCAGGGGTATTCCTATCCCGGGGAAAAACCAAAGTACAAATGGATACCCGACAATTGGGTTCTCTCGGCAAAAAGGGCAACCGAGGTTGTAAGGTTTCTAATTTCCAAAGGGGTGGATAGGAAAAAGTTGGTCGCCGAAGCCTACGGACCTTTAAAACCCATTTACACGGGGGACAACAAATTTCTCCAAAAGAAAAACGCCCGCGTGGAGTTGAGAATCCGTTTCTATACCGAAACCTATGAAAAGGGTAATCCCCCCGCCAAAGTTCCCAAGAACGTTATCCCCATTCCCGAGCTCGAAAAACTCCTACAGGAGGAAAAAAGTCCAAAGACCCCTTAAGGGGGTTTTCTTCAAAATTTTTCCCTAATGCACCTTTGGAACCTCTTCAAGGGTTTGGAACTCAACTTCACCCCCACATTGGAGAGGATTAAAAAAGCCTGTTCCGATTTGGGGAATCCTCAAAATTCCTACCCCTCTCTGATAGTGGGAGGAACAAACGGCAAGGGTTCCACAACCGCCTTCCTGGAGAGTTTGTTCAGGCATCACGGACTCAAAACGGGACGGTTTGTTTCCCCCCATTTGGTGGACGAAACCGAAAGGTGGAGAATAAACAACGTTCCAATAGACGAACCGACCCTGGTCGAATACGTAAATCGGATAAAACCTTTAATGGAAAAGCATAAACTCACCTACTTCGAGAGTGCCGTTTTAATAGCAACCCTCCTCTTTAAGGAAGAAAAGGTGGATATAGCGATAGTGGAGGCGGGACTGGGCGGTAGGTGGGACGCCTCGAAGGTTCACAAGCCGATGGCAACGGCTATAACCAACGTAGGGCTGGACCACACCAAGTGGCTCGGGGATACCTTGGAAAAAATAGCCGACGATAAGACCGAACTCATCTATCCCTCTACCCCAGTTTATCTGGGAAGCGATGAAGAACCTCTGTTTTCTATAGCAAAGAAGAAAGCCGCTTCGCGGAAATCACCCCTTGTGGTGGCAAATAGGGATTTCACCTATAGGGGTTATTCCAAATTCCCCGAAACCGTATTGGAGTTTTTTGAGTACAAGGACCAACGGGTGGAAAATGTGAAACTCGGACTTTTCGGGGAACATCAGATTCAGAACGCCGCCCTTGCGTTGGCTATATTTTTCGATACCGCAAAGGTTTTGGGAATAAAACCCGACCCCGAAAAGGTAAAAAAAGCCCTCGAAACCACCCGTTGGGAGGGAAGGCTGGAAATCGTGAGGGAAAAACCCCTCCTTATCCTCGACGGGGCTCACAATCCCCACGCCCTAAGGAAGGTTCTCGAAACTTTAAACACCCTACCGAGGTTTCCCTTTATCGTTTTTTCCGCAATGGGGGACAAGGATTGGAAAACCCTAATGGGGTTAATAAGGAAATACACCGACCGAATAGGGTTGGTGGAGGTCTCCTACCACAGGGGGGAAAAACTTGAAAATCTCTTTACCGCCGCGGTGGAATTGGGTTTTAGGGAGATAAAAACCTACAAAGGTATAGGAGAAATGCTCGAATCCCTTTCGGAGGATACCGCAATCCTCGGCTCCCTCTACCTGGTGGGGGAGGTGAAAAAACACCTAACCCAAAAGGGACAAAAGTAAATTTCCCACCCCGCGGCGGATAATTTCATACTTTCCCAACCTTCGGCGGAGTTCCCTTTCGAGGTGGGCTATCGTCGTAAGATTTTGGGGGGAACGCCTATCCCTTAAGGGGTGGTTGGCAAAGCGGTAAGCCACCGCCGCCCCCTTCCTTAAAACCTCCACAACCCTATTCCTCTCCCCTTGGGGGACTTCGAGCCTCGCTATACCCCATAGGGGGTTTTCAAAATTTATCCCACCAAAGGGGGTGGAAAGCTTTACATAACAACCCGCCTTGGTAACCTTTACCTCCCCTATCCCCCTTTCGGAAATCGAATTGACCGTTTCCTCGAATAGGAAAGCGGGGGTTCTTTGCCCTTCCCTTAATTGGAACAGGATTTCCTCAAACCCTTCTATGTAGTAATAGGAGCTATCCTTTACGAGATAAACCACGTTATCCAAAAACTTCCGCAGTTTCACCGGTCCGTCCATCACCACAAAGGTATCCTCCCCCCTAACCTTTTTGAGGACTTCAACCTCGAGCTTTTTCATCAAAAAGTTGGCGTAAGCCGAAATATCCCCTATAGGTGAAAAAACGGTTTCGAACTCCACCCGTTGCCCGTCGGTGTCAAACCCCCAGCGGGGGGGAATTTCTCCGTTCCCTACGTTGGTGATAAAAAATCTCTTCACCACGGGGGAGATAACCCTGTATTCCACCCTCGGTAGGGTGAGGTCTACGAGGAGAGCCCCCGCCCCTATGGAGATAAAAATTCCCTCACCCGCAAAGGTTTTTCCATTGAATATGGAAACCCTGAACTCGGTTCTCCTAACACCGTCTATAAAGACCAATTTGGGGGGGATATCGCCTTTTACCTCTAAAGGTTTCCAATCCTCGCTTTCCAACGAGGGGTCTAGTATCTTCGAAACCCTTTTTTGTTTAAAATCCTCCCCCCTTTCCTCCCTATCGGAGGGGTAAAACCTCAACATCGCCTAAAATGATAGCGGAAAAGGATCTAATTTTTGTTTCCCTTTCCCTTTATTAAATCCCAATCGCTGAAGGCGATGTAGAGGAGAAA
>CAZNBH010000053.1:0-5702 GCA_964571355.1 uncultured Aquifex sp. | reverse complement strand
CATTCCTACGAACTTTTGAGGAGAAACCCCAATATCTACCTCATAGGGATAGATAAAGACCCCTACGCCCTCGAGGTGGCGGAAAAAAGGCTTAAGGAGTTCGAGGGGCGTTTTAGCCTCTACCAAGCCGACTACAGGGATATAGACGAGGTGCTAAAGGCGGAGGGTATCGACAGGGTTGACGGCATCCTTATGGATTTGGGGGTTTCGATGCTCCAATTGAAAACCCCCGAAAGGGGCTTTTCCTTCAACGAAAAAGCTCCCCTCGACATGAGGATGAACCCCGAACAGAGGCTTACCGCCTACGACGTTGTAAACCGCTATTCGGAAAGGGATTTGGCAAGGATTATTAAGGAGTACGGGGAGGAAAGATTTGCCCACCGCATAGCGAGGGCTATAGTCTCCGCCCGTAGGAAAAAGCCGATAGAAACCACCGATGAATTGGCGAAAATAGTCGAGGGAGCAATCCCCAAGGGGTTTTATAAAAAAATCCACCCCGCAACGAAGACCTTCCAGGCTATCCGTATAGAGGTAAACAAGGAGTTGGACCACCTAAAGGAGGCACTGTTAAAAATCCCCAATCTTCTAAACCCCAAGGGGAGGGTGGCGGTTATATCGTTCCACTCGTTGGAGGATAGGATAGTAAAGCACACCTTTAGGCACTTTGAAAAGGAGGGACTTTTAAAGGTTTTGACCAAAAAACCTATAACCCCTTCGGAGGAAGAGGTGAAAAAAAATCCCCCCTCGAGGAGTGCAAAGCTAAGGGTCGCCGAAAGGGTTTGAAGGTTTCAACTTTTGCAAAAACTTAAAAAGTTAATGGCAATAAGTTGGGATAAAGACCTTTTCGAGTTTAAGGTAATAGCCTCCGACGGGAACGCGCGGGCGGGAATACTGAAAACCCCCCACGGGGAGATAGAAACCCCCGTTTACATGCCGGTGGGAACTCTTGGAACGGTGAAGGCGGTAACCCACCGCGAGGTTAAGGAGATAGGCTACAACATCATTTTGGGGAACACCTATCACCTCTACCTCCGTCCGGGATTGGAGGTGATAAAGGAGGCGGGGGGTCTTCACAGGTTCATCTCGTGGGACGGGGCTATTTTGACCGATAGCGGTGGTTTTCAGGTCTTTTCCCTCGCGAGGAAAAAGGGGCAGGCGAGCGTAAAAGTAACCGAAGAGGGGGTAATTTTTAGGGACCACCTCGCGGGGGATTTGCACCTCTTTACCCCCGAATTTGTAGCCTACATAGAGGAAATCCTCGGGGCGGACATAATTATGCCCCTCGACGTGGTCGTTCCCTATCCGACAACCTACGAGAGCGCCTCCGAAGCCCTCGACCGAACCATTAGGTGGCTCGAGAGGTTTATAAAAGCCCGCACGCGGGAAGACCAAGCCCTGTTTGGAATAGTCCAAGGGGCTTTTTGGAAGGATTTGAGAAGGGAAAGCGCCCTAAAGACCCTCGAGTTCGACCAATACCTCTTCGGCTACTCGATAGGGGGCTTATCGGTCGGCGAAAAGGCGGAGATTATGTACGAGATGACCGAGGTCGTTACCGAACTCCTTCCCTGGCATAAGCCCCGCTACCTCATGGGGGTGGGTAAGCCGGAGAATCTCGTCGAGAGCGTCGAAAGGGGTATAGATATGTTCGACTGCGTTTTCCCCACAAGGGTGGCGAGGACGGGTACCCTTTACACGACCTACGGAAAGCTGAACATAGGAAACCAAAAGTACGCCAAGGACTTTTCCCCACCCGACCCCGAGTGCGACTGCTACACTTGCAGGAACTATTCGCGGGCTTATTTAAGGCATTTGTTCAACGTCGACGAGATAACCGCCTACATTTTGAACACGATACACAACTTAAGTTTTTACAAACGTTTGATGACCCAAATGAGGGAGGCGATTATAAGGGGGGAATTCCAAAAGTGGAAGAAAGGTTTTTACGAAAAATACCTTTCGGGGAACGTTTAACCGACCTCCTCGAGGATTTCCCTTATAACGTCCTCCTCCTTGGAGGTCGCACTTTCCTTTAACACTATTCGGTGGGCAAGAACCTCCTTTGCACACTCCTTTAGGGTTTCTTTGTATAGTTGGTCTATGTCCCTCATATAGGTGAGGGCTTTGCCGAAATTTATCCAGTGGAGGGCTCCCCTCGTTGAAACCCCTATTTTCACATCCGGGTGGTTTCTCGTAGCCCAAACCACTTTGTGGGCAAAGTCAAGAGCCGTGGGATGGATTTTAACCTTTGCAACCTTCTTTTTTTCTATCCTTATGGCTTCGGCACTCAAACGGGGTTCTAAGACCTTTAAGAGGTTGTAAGGGTTTTCACCCGCGAGGATTTCCTTCTCTATTTCCTTTGGGGGATACCCCACCGAGGTCTTTATCATAAAACGGTCCAACTCCGATTGGGGAAGGGGAAAGGTTCCCCACTCCTCCAAGGGGTTTTGGGTCGCTATAACAAAAAATGGGTCGGGGAGTTTAAAGGTTTCCCCTTCGACGGTAACCTGTCCCTCCGCCATAGCCTCGAGGAGCGCCGACTGGGTTTTAGGAGAGGTTCGGTTAATCTCATCGGCGAGAAAGATATTGGTAAAGATGGGACCCGGTTTAAAAACGAAGTCGTTCTTTTTAACGTCAAAAATAAAACTTCCCAAAATATCCGCCGGAAGGGTGTCGCTTGTGAATTGAAACCTTTTAAAGGAAAGACCGAGGATTTTTGCCAAAGAGAGGGCTAAAAGGGTCTTCCCCACCCCGGGGATATCCTCTAAAAGGGCGTGCCCACCCGCCAACAGGGAGGCTATGAGGTATTCCGCTACTACCCGTTTCCCCTTAACGACCTTTTCTATCTCGTCGAGTAGGACGCTATAATCCATTCAACCGCATATAGGTTAAAAAGGAAGTGAAAACTTTTGCGTTTATTCAAAAAGTTGAACAACCTCGTCGGGGATAAAGTCCCTATTCGATTTATCGAGGTGGATGTGTATAACCCCCGGTAATCTCCTTATTTCGGAAACCACCTTGTGAACGTCCCTTATGGGGATGGTTGCAACCACGTTTAACCTATCGTCGTAAAAAATCTCCCTGACCAAATCGCGGAATTTCTTTGAAAAAAGTTCCATTTTTCCGATTTCGTCTATGACTATAACCTTTCTTTTATCCTTTCTCGCCTCCTCGATAGCCTTCAGCAGGGTGGGTATGGCGATTTCTTCGAAATAATTGACATTCACCCCGTAAGAACCAACCAACTTTTTGGAGGTAAAAATCTTGGAGGAAAAAATTTTCTTTTTCCCGTCGGTGGTTATAATCCTGAAGCCGGTCCTCTTTTTGGTTTTGGGGTCCCTAACCTCTTCGGTCCAAAAGCCTATAGCCCTCTTTCCCAACTTTTGGACTATCTTCTTTATCGCGGTGGTTTTACCGCTTCCCGGTTCTCCCGTTATTAAAACCTTTGTTCCCATAAAGGATTAAAAATAGGTTTGGGAACCGAAAAGGGTGGAAAAGGGAAGCTTTCCATCAAGCGGTGGGGGAGAGATTAAAAATCCCCATAGAGGTATACTTCCTAAACCTTTCCTCTAAGAGGGTTTCTATATCCTTTTTAACCAACCCGTTTAGGGTTTTTTTCAAGCAGAACTTTATCATCCTCGCGGTGGAGAGGGGTTCTATATGTGCCGCCCCGTAGGGTTCGGGTATTATTCCGTCTACAATACCGAGGGAAAGCAAATCCTCGGAGGTCATTCTTAAGGCTTTTGCCGCCTCCTCTACCGCTTTTTGGTCTTTCCAAAGTATCGCGGCGCACCCTTCGGGGGAAATCACCGAATAGACGGCGTTCTCGAGCATATAAACCCTATCGGCTACCGCGAGGGCTAAAGCGCCCCCCGACCCCCCTTCCCCGATGATTATCGAAACGGTGGGAACCCTTAAATTCGCCATCGTTTGAATGCTGTCGGCTATAGCCTTTGCCTGGTTGTGCTCCTCCGCTTCTATACCGGGAAAAGCCCCCGGAGTATCGACAAAGGTAACCACGGGAAAGCCGAACTTTTCCGCCAATTTCATAACGCGGTTGGCTTTTTTGTAACCCTCGGGGTTTGGCATTCCGAAGTTTCTCTTCATCCGCTCCTTGGTATCCCTACCCTTTTCGTGACCTATAACGGCTATCGGTTTCCCGTAAAAGTAGGCTATACCCGCCACGATGGCGGGGTCGTCGCCGCAAAACCTATCGCCGTGGAGCTCGTGAAAATTTTCAAAAATCAGCTCGATATAGTCCCTCGTATGGGGGCGGGAGGGGTGGCGGGCTATCTGAACCCTCTCCCAAGGGGTGAGATTGGAGAAAAACTCCTTTACCTTTCTCTTATATTCCTTTTGAAGTTCCCTAAGCTCCTTTTCTACCTCTTCCTTTCCCGCGTAGAGTTGTATTTTCAATTTTTCAATTTTCTCCTTCAGTTCCTTTACAAACTTTTCAACCTTTTTTAGGTCCATCTTTCCTAAAAGATACTATAGGGGGTAGGAAAAAGGGGAAAACCCACGAAGGGAAAGGTAGTTCTTACAACCTCACGGGGATTTTTTTCCTAATCCTTTCAACCTCCGAGAGGTCTACAAGGGTGGAAACTATCCCCTCTCCGTCCTCTATGTATCCCAAAACCTCCCCCCAAGGGGAGTAAATGCCCGAGCTCCCCCCAAAGGTGGTTTTTCCCGTTTTCCCCCAACCGTTGGAGGATATTAAAAAGCTTTGGGTTTCCACCGCCCGAGCCCTCGTTAGAACCTTGAAGTGTTCCCTCCTTTCTATCCCCCACATCGCGGGGACGAGGATAACCTCAACCCCCTCCCTTCGGAGTTGGTTGGTGTATTTGTTAAACCTCACCTCGAAGCAGATAACAATCCCTATTTTCCCCGCGGAGGTTTCTATAACCCTGTTCTCCCCCTCGGGTGCGGGGGAAAAGTATTCCGTCTCCTTGTAAACGGGAAAGAGTTCTATCTTTCCCCTTTTGGCGACCAATTTACCCCTGTCGAACACCACGGCGGTGTTGTAAAGTTTTCCGCTTTCCTCCAACGGGAGGGTTCCCACAACCACCCCCTCGGAGTGTTCCGATAGTTCCTTTAAAAACCCCAAAACGGTATCCGATTGCTTTGCCAATTTTTCCATATTGGGGTAGTCGAAACCGCAGCAGAACATTTCGGGGAGGAGAAAAATTCCCCCCTTGGGGATGAGGTCTTTTACCCGCTCTATTTTTTCGAGGTTTTTGGGGATGTTCCCGAGCTCGACGGTAAACTGGTAGGTCGATAGCCAAACCATAAAGAAAAAAACTAAATCCCCGCCCGAAGGGCGGGCTTGGGTTTTAAACCTTGTTCACCTCACCGATTTTTTCCTCGACCGATTTGACTTTTTGCTCCATTCGGTTCTTTTTGCCAACCCGATAGTCGACCGTCATAACGGTATAAATCCGTTTGCAACCCATCTCCTGAAGCCTTTTATAGGCTTCTTTCATTATTTGGAAAATTTTTTCTATATCCTTATCGTCGACCTCCACTATGGTGGCCATAGGGGTGAGCTTGTAGGGTAGCCCGCTCTCCTTTATGAGCCTTATAACCTCCGAAACATAAATGGAAACGCTTTCCCCCCTATCGGTGGGAAATAACGAAAGACTTACGAGGTAACTCATACATAGGTATTATAGAATGTCAAAATTCGCAAAAGGTGAGGAAAAACTTGT
>CAZNBH010000052.1:0-6016 GCA_964571355.1 uncultured Aquifex sp. | reverse complement strand
TTTTTCTTCATATCAAATTTATTTCGGAGAGGTAAGCCATGGAAGAAAGGATAAGGATAAAATTGCGCTCTTACGACCATAAGGCTTTGGACGAAAGCGTTAAGAAAATAATAGAAGCTGTAAAAAGAACAGGTGGCGTTGTAAAAGGTCCTATCCCTCTACCCACCAGAAGAAGGGTTTGGGCTGTAAACCGTTCTCCCCACAAGTTTGACCAATCGAAGGAGCATTTCGAAATAAGGGAACACAAAAGGTTAATAGATATCGTTAGGTACACCCCCCAAACGATAGAGGCTTTAATGGGTGTTCAACTTCCCGCGGGTGTTGACGTCGAAATTAAAACACAATAATTGAGGGGTAAGAAAAATGCCTTTGGGATTGATAGGTAAAAAGGTCGGAATGACCAGGGTTTTCCTCAAGGATGGAACCGCCGTTCCCGTTACCGTTATAAAGTTTGAACCCAACTATGTGGTTCAGGTTAAAACCGAAGAAAAGGACGGCTACAATGCCGTTAAGCTAGGCTCCGAAGCCATCTTAAATAAAAAGGGTGAACCCAAGTGGCATAAAGTTACCAAACCCATCAAAGGGGAATTGGAAAAAGCCGGCATATCCGTCCCTCTGAGGAAGTTCAAAGAGTTCAAGGTGGACAACCCCCAAGACTTCAAACCCGGTCAGGTTTTGAACGTTGCCGACGTGTTCAAACCGGGTGATGTGGTCGACATAAGGGGAACCTCCAAAGGTAGGGGCTTTGCCGGCGTTATGAAACGTTGGGACTTCGGAGGATTTCCAAAATCCCACGGTCATAGGTACCACAGGGCCGTTGGTGCCATAGGTCAAAGAACCGACCCGGGTAGGGTTTGGAAAGGTAAAAGAATGGCCGGCCATTGGGGTAACGAACCCGTAACCGTTCAAGGTTTGTTGGTAGTCGATGTGATTCCTGAAGAAAACGCCATATTGGTAAAAGGTTCCGTTCCCGGTTGGAATAAAGGAACCGTTTATGTATACCACTCGACCATAGCCAATAGAAGGAAGAAAAAACTAAAAACCCAAAGGGAAATGCAAATAGTGGAGAACCTCTTAAAGGTTGGTGAAGAGAAAGAGGAACAACAAGAGGGTTAATTAAAGGAGGAAACCAACTATGGAAGCCAAAAAGGTAGAGGTCCAATTAAGGGAAGATATATTTAACGTTCCCATAAAAAAGCACGTTTTATGGGAAGTTGTAAAGTGGCAATTAGCCAAGAGAAGGGCGGGAACCCACTCCACCAAAACCCGTGGAGAGGTTGCCTATTCCAATAGAAAGATACTTCCCCAGAAGGGAACCGGTAACGCCCGCCACGGCGATAGGGGCGCCCCCATTTTCGTGGGAGGTGGTATAGCTCACGGACCCAAACCGAGGGATTACAGCTACCACCTCAACAAAAAAGTCCGCAAAAAAGCCCTCAAAATGGCTCTCTCCGATAGGGCTAAAGAGGGAAGGATTACCGTGGTTGAGGACTTCACCTTTGAAACTCCCAAGACCAAAAGCGCGGTGGAATTCCTAAAGTCCCTCGGTTTGGATAAGCAAAAGGTGTTGGTCGTTATTCCCGAAAAGGACGAGGTTATCGCCAAATCGTTTAGAAACCTACCCAATGCAATCGTATTGCCTGCCGAAGGTCTCAACGTTTACGACGTTCTATGGGCTAACCATGTTGTTATTACCCAAGGGGCTTTGAAAAAAATTGAAGAGAGGTTGGGATAATGGCTGAAAAAAAAGAAATAAAACTTATCGGCGGTAAGCATCCCGCCGATATTTTGATACGTCCCATTTTGACCGAAAAGGCGGTTAGATTAAACGAGGATTACGGAAAGCTCGTTTTCGAAGTTCACCCCAAAGCTACCAAGCCCGAAATAAAAAAAGCGGTAGAAATGGTTTTCGGGGTAAAGGTTAAAAAGGTCAACACCATGATAGTAAAACCTAAAAGGAAGAGGGTATTGACCAAGAAGGGAAGACTTTACGGGGAAACCAGACATTGGAAAAAGGCTATAGTTACCCTTGAAAAGGGACAAAAGATAGATTTGACCTCCATAGAGCTTTAAATCTAAAATAGTTTCGATTGAGGTGAAAAAATGGGTGTTAGGAAATTAAAGCCCGTAACCAACGGGCAAAGGCACGCCGTACTATACGACTTTGAAGAGATAAAAAAACTCGTAAGAAAAGGCAAAAAGTGGGAACTCGTTAAGAAAAACGACGTAGAACCCGAATGGAGCTTGGTAGTTTGGCATAAAAGGGCTAAAGGTCGTTCTCCCCAACAGGGTAAGATAACCACCCGCGGAAGGGGGGGCGGTCATAAAAGGTTATACAGAATAGTGGACTTTAGAAGGGACAAAAGTGGTGTTCCCGCCAAAGTTGTTTCCATAGAATACGACCCCAACAGAAGCGCAAGGATTTGCCTCCTCCACTACGCCGATGGTGAAAAGAGATATATCATTTGGCCCGAAGGGTTGGACGTGGGCGATACCGTAATGTCGGTAACCTGGGAGGACGCCGAAAAGGGAGCTCCCATTCCCGAAATCAAACCCGGTAACGCTATGCCTCTTAAGTATATCCCCGTGGGAACCTTCATTCACAATATAGAGCTAACCCCCGGTAAAGGTGGACAGCTCGTTAGGGCGGCCGGCTTGGCGGCCCAAGTTATGGGTAAGGACGACAAATACGCCCAGGTAAGGCTTCCCTCGGGGGAGGTTCGTCTGATAAACCTCAAATGCATGGCAACAATCGGTAGGGTAGGTCTTGCCGAACACGAGCTCGTTAAACTCGGAAAAGCCGGAAGGGCGAGGTGGCTCGGCTGGAGGCCTATTACCCGTGGTACGGCGATGAACCCCGTTGACCACCCCCACGGTGGTGGTGAAGGTAGAACCAGGGGTAAACATCCCGAATCCCCTTGGGGTTGGAAAACCAAAGGTTACAAAACCAGAAGGGGAAGGAAATACAGCGACCGTTTCATCATCACCCGCAGGGATGGTACCACCCTCCGTTAACCGATGGACAAGGCGGCCGCTTCCCCTTTAGCCTTTTTATATAAAGGGAGGATTTAAGTATGGGTTTTAAAGGTGCATGGGCTAAAAGACATAAATATCTATACGGAGATAACCCCGAAAGGGCAAAAGAAGTTTTTACCCAACTTCTGAGGTTGCAAAGGAAATTAGCAGAAGCCCATAAAAAGCTAAAAAGGGCTATAGACCTTCTGCCCAAAGATTTGAGATATGAAGCCGTTCACGCCCCCGAAGTTATAAAAGCTTACAAAGCCAATTTAATCGAACAATTACCCAACTTGGAGAAGGAAGAAAAAAACAAAGCCGACCTTCTTATTGAAAGGATAGAGCAATACGAAAGGGCGAGGGAAAGGTATTTCAAGGTAAGGGAGGAACTCAAAAAACTCCTCAAGGGAAAGGCTTATTGCGACCCCAAATTGATGCTAAGGATTTTACACCAAAAGGAAACCGGGGATAGGAAGGTAATAAAAACCTATTCGAGGGATAGCACCATATATCCCGAATTTGTAGGTCATACCATAGCCGTTCACAACGGAAAAACTTTCGTTCCCGTATATATAACCCAGGAAATGGTTGGACACAAATTGGGAGAATTCGCACCCACCAGAACCTTTAGGGGTCACCCCGATAAATCGGCAAAGGTTGTTAAGAAAAAATAAAGCTGAGAGGTAGGTAAAAATGGCTAAAAGACCGAGAAATATAGGCGGAACCGGTGAAAAAGAGGCTAGGGCTATTTTGAGATATGCCCATATAAGCGATACCAAGGCTAGACAAGTTTTGAGAATGATAAAGGGAATGTCCGCCGCCGACGCCTTGTATCAGCTCAGATTTACCAATAAAAGGGCGGCGAGGATAGTTGAAAAGCTTCTAAAGAGTGCAATCGCCAACGCCGAACAAAAAGGTTTGGATGTGGAAAAGCTTTACGTTAAAAATGCATTTGCCGATAGGGGACCCATCTTTAAAAAGTGGATGCCCAGAGCTTACGGTAGGGCAACCCCTTTGAGGAAAAGGCTTAGCCATATCACCATAATATTGGAAGAGAGGGAGGAGGCCGAGTAATGGGTCAGAAGACGCACCCCATAGGTTTCAGGTTGGGGTATACCAAGGACTGGTTTTCCAAATGGTATGCGAACAAATTCGAATATCCCAACTTGGTTCACGAAGATATCCGCATTAAGGAATATATAAAGAACAAATACAAAGCCGCCGGAGTATCCAGGGTTATCGTGGAAAGGGCGGGAACCAAGGTAAAGGTTAGAATTCCCGCCGTAAGACCGGGAATTATCATAGGTAGGAAAGGTCAAGAGGTTGAAAGGCTCCGTAAAAAATTGGTAGAGCTAACCCGCGGAAAGGACGTTATTGTTTCCGTTGAAGAGATTAAAACCCCCGAATTGGATGCCCAATTTGTAGCCGAACAAATAGCCTCCCAGTTGGAAAAGAGGGTTTCCCACAGAAGGGCTATGAAAAGGGCTATCGACCTCGCAATGAAGGCGGGGGCTAAGGGTATAAAGGTACAGGTGAAGGGAAGGATTAACGGAGCCGAGCTAGCCCGTAAGGAGTGGATTCTTAGGGGAAGGATGCCCCTCCAAACCCTAAGGGCCGATATAGACTACGGATACGCCAGGGCTTACACCAAGTGGGGGGTTCTCGGCGTTAAGGTTTGGATTTATAAAGGTGATATCCTCAAAGGTGGAAAAGAAGAAGTTATTAAGAAAATAGAAGAGGAACTCCTCAAAAGCATTCAATAATCCTTCCCTTTTTTGCTAAACTTTTTACCCTTTGGAGGTAGAAAAATGTTTTTGCAACCCCGTAAGGTTAAATGGAGAAAGCAAAGAAGAGGTTCCCATAAAGGGTTTGCATATAGGGGTAATAAACTCGCATTTGGAGAATACGGAATTCAAGCCCTCGATAGGTTCTACATGACCCAAAGGCAAATTGAGGCGGTAAGGGTTACCTTGGTTAGGTCTCTCAAAAAGGGTGCCAAAATTTGGATAAGGGTATTTCCCGATATTCCCTACACCAAAAAGCCCAACGAGGTTCGTATGGGTGGTGGTAAAGGTGACCCCGAATACTGGGTGGCAAGAATCAAACCCGGAAGGATATTGTTCGAATTCAGCGGTGTTCCCCTCGAGGTAGCCCAAGAGGCTTGGAGATTGGCCGATTCCAAACTCCCCGTAAAAACCCGTTTGGTGGTTTCCCCCGAAATCCTTGAAAAGGAGGGTAAAAAGTAATGAAGGTGGAAAAACTCGACCCCAAAGAGTTGAGAAAACTCTCCATAGAAGACCTCCAAATGAAGTTGAAAGATTTGAAAATGCTCCTTATGAAGCTTAGGGTAAAACAACACGTAGAAGGTGGTTTGGAAAATCCTATGGCTATAAGAACCACCAAAAGGAACATAGCAAGGGTTTTGACCATTATTAGGGAAAAGGAACTAAAAGGAGAACAATAAGCGGAGCTTTTTATTCAAGTCAAACCCCTTTTATTTTTCCCTCCATAAATTCCCTTCTATGGGATACAGTTTGGGAATTAGGTTCCTCGTGGAGTGTAAAAGTCATCTGTTTCCATTTGTTGGGACAAAAATCGATATAAATACCATAGAAGGATACCAAGAGGATAACAAATACATTAACTTCCCAAAGGAGAAGGATTTGGATATTTACATCTTACTCAACAACATTAGAATCCATGCAAAGGGGAAATTCCTGGGTAGGGATAAAAATATTCACAAATTCCTTTTGAAGGAACACCATTTCGATAAAAGAAGCAGTATAAGGCTTAAAGTGAAGGATAAGAACTTAATATGTTTTGTAAACGGACATAAATGCGAGCTAATAGATATATCGGAAAAGACTCTAAAGTTTAGTGCGGTTTTACCTTACAGTTTTTTAATAAACTTGGACAAGGAAAAGGAACTAACGGTAGCCGTAGGGAGAAAGGTTTTTTCCTTTAGGGGTTTTCTAAAAAGGTCTCCCCAAAAGAATACATT
>CAZNBH010000051.1:0-6179 GCA_964571355.1 uncultured Aquifex sp. | reverse complement strand
ACCGGGGAATAAGGGATTTGCAGTCCCCCGCCTTAGCCACTTGGCTACGCCGCCTTCCAAGGAACCGACCGCAATAAAAGTAATATACCCCAAAAGGACAAAAAGGTCAAATGGAGGGGATTAAAAAGAAAGCCCCTTAGTTCATCAATTCGAGAGCCTTTAGAATCTGTAGACCCGCTTTGTTTATGGAAGTCTTACCTATCAATCCGGCAACCCTTAAAACGACCAGTTCTTTTTCGAATGTATCCTTATCCAAGCCGGTAAGCCTTAGGGCTTCCTCTATATTTTTGGGAAGAATCCTAACCCTTTCCTCTTTGACGTAGAGGTTTCCTACCTTCCTTAGGGCTTCGAGAATTCTAACCGCAATGGGAGTTAGGGGTTGGGCTACGCCTTCGGGAACTCCGGCGAGAGCTTCCTTAATGAGCTGACCAACCTCGGTTAAAACTACCGCTTCGTTTTGTAGGATGTTTAGATAACCCCTTGCCTCGAGTTTGTTAAGGGCGTAGGTTACCTCTTCCTTCCAGGTTTCGTCGAATTGGGCGTAGACATCCTTTAGGAAGAAACCTTTTGCCGGTATGCGGTGGAGAACCTGCAATTCGAACCTCGTAATGTGGGGCAACCTTCTAATCTTGTAAGCCAAATCGGCGTAGAGTTTACCGGCAACGGTGGGCTCTCCGGCTCCAACCAATTTCCTTTCAACGGCCTCGTTGTACCAATCCACGTTGGGTGCGGAGATTTCTCTGTTGGTGATGGTTATAGCCTTTACCGCTACCGAAGGAATTTCCCTAAAGCCCCTTTGTTTCATATCGTTGAGTACTTCCTCGCCGTGCTCGGTAAGCCTGTGAACTTTTTGCCCTTTGTGTTCTTCCGAGGTAATCAATCCAAATGCCTCGAGGGTATATAGAGCCTCTTGAACCACGTCGTAAAGTTTTTCGTACCATTCGTTGCCCTTTTCGTAGAACGATTTAAACAGCTGTTCGATGGACTTAACTTCGGCGAACTTCTTGCGGATTTCTTCCTTCTTCTTGTAGTTGAAGTCCTGGTTAATCTTCCTACCGTAGTATTCCAATAGATGTTTGTATTCCTTTAGGGGTTTCTCGAGTAGGAAGTGAACTATTTGGTCTACGGTGGGAACTATTTCGGGGTTTTTGGTGTACTCTTCCTTCCAAATGTAGTCTATGGTTTTCAACAATTCCGCCTCGAGGATTTCTATGTTGAAGGTCTTTACAGGGGGGAATTCCTTATCCTTCCAAAGTCTGTAAACCTCTATAAGTTTTTCCCCACCGGGGTAGAGGTTTCCTTCTTCGTCTACCAAACCGAGTTCCCAAAGGGTTTCCTTTTCGGTATCGGTTAATTTGTCAAACCCCTCGTCGAGTATCTTTATAAGCGAATAGAGGATATCCTCGCTTATTAGCACCGGCAAGCTTGGAGCTATGTAGTTCAAAGCCTCTTTTACAGCCTTACCCAAACCGGTGAAGGCGTAAATATCGCTGTTGGGTACCGAGAAGGCTATAAGCCTCATCGACTCGAGGAGTTCGGGGAATCTTCCGCCCTCGGGTAGGTGTCCACTTTCGTTGGGACCAACGGGGGTTTTCTTAATATATTCGGCGAGCTCTTGGGAGATTTCCAACCTCGGGGTGGCGTTTCTAAAGATATCGTAAATATCCTTCGCGTATTGGTTTATAGCCTTGTATTCCCCTTTCTTTTCCTCTTTTCTAACCTCTATGAAGCCCCTTTCCTCGAGGGCCTTTTCGGTGAGCTCACCGGGTAGGTCTTTGTTCTCTATTGCGTCGGCTATCATGGTGATAACTTCGGTTCCGAGCCAACGGAACTGCTCGTCCCAGTGTTCGGGGTGGGGGATTAGACCCTTTTCTATCATCTCCTCGAGGATGGTCACCAAAGCCCTACCCCAGTAGGTTAGCCCGTATTGGAGGGGGTTGTAGAGTTCCGCCAAGTTTTGGAATTCCAACTCTTGGAAAACCGCCTCCCTCTCGGGGGCGATGGTGTAGTAAATATCGGCACGCTCACGGGTTCTCTCGTGCTTTAGCAGGTCCAAGAGTGCTATCGCGTGCTCCTTCCTTATTAACATTTCGCTCCTCCTTTATAAACTTTTTGTTAAAAAATCTAATTTTAACCCTGTAAGAGGCAAGTTCTTACTTTTTCCCCCTCGGGGTGTTGTCTATAAACCTCGGTTTTACAACCTTTGCGGGAACCCTTTTGTTTCTTATTTGAACCTCTACGGTTTCGTCGAGTTTTGTATCCCTATCGAGGAAAGCCAGGGCTATCGATTTACCCAAATTCGGTGAGAAGGTTCCACTCGAAATTTCCCCTATTTGGATTTCGCCTTTAAATACCCCGTCCCCTTGGCGTCCTATTAACCTTTTTTCCAATACCAATCCGCGGAGCTTCCTTTTGGGTTCACCCCTTTGAAGGAGTCCCTCCTTTCCGTAGAAATCCTTTTCGAGGTCGATAAAACGGGTTAAATTCGCCTCTCGGGGGTCTAAATCCTCGTTCAATTCGTGCCCATAAAGGGGATAGCCGGCCTCTATCCTCAAAACGTCCCTCGCACCTAACCCCGCGGGTTTTATTTCCTCGACCAGTTTTTTATACAGCTCCACACCCTTTTCTACCGGAATGTAGATTTCGAAGCCGTCTTCGCCGGTGTAGCCCGTCCTCGAGACAATGGTATCGCCGAAGGTTTTAAATTTGTAAAAACCGAGCCCGCCTACGGCGGGGAAATATTTTTCTACAACCCCAACCGCCTTAGGTCCCTGTACGGCGAGCTGAATCAACCTACCGCTGGCGTCCTCTATTTGAACGTCGAAATCCTTTGCCAAATTTTCCATATGGCGGAGGTCTTTTTCCCTGTTGGCGGCGTTAATACAGAGCATAAATTCGCTTTCATCCAATTTATAAACCGTTATATCGTCGATAGTTCCCCCTTTTTCGTTCAACATCAACGAATATTGGACATCTCCAACCTTTAATTTTTTAACGTTGTTGGTGGTCAAATAATTGACAAACCTCTCGGCGTCCTTTCCCTTTATAAAAACCCTACCCATATGGGAGACATCGAAAACCGTAGCCCCTTTGCGGGTCTCCTTTGCTTCCTCGAGAATGGAGGAGAATTGAACCGGCATTTCCCATCCGGCAAAGGGAACGAATTTCGCCCCTAACCTTTTATGGATTTCGTATAGGGGAGTTCTCCTAAGTTGGGACATGAAGGGGAAATTCTACGCAAGGGTGGAGGCTAAAAAGAGAGCCGCAAATAGGAGGGCGTCGAAGCGGTCCAAAACCCCCCCGTGGCTCCCGAGGAGGTTGGAACTATCTTTAACCCCGTAGGAACGCTTTATAAAGCTCTCGAACAAGTCCCCTATAACGGAGGCTATAACCGCACCCGTTAAGGTAAAAACCGAAACCGATACCCCAAAAAGGGAGGAGGAAATAAGCCCTATTAAGGTTCCACCCACCAATCCCCCTAAGAACCCCTCAAAGGTTTTTTTCGGAGAAATTTCCCTAAAGAAGGGATTTTTTCCGAAGTGCTTCCCCACGTAGTAGGCCAATGTATCCGCACCCCAAACGGTGAAAATTAGGGTTAGGAGCAAACCGGTGGAGTGTTCCTTTACCACGTATAGCGCCGAGGGAACTACGCCGGCGTATACCCCCGCGAGGATAGTATTTAAAAAACTTTCGTAGGTCGCCTTACTGTAGTGAAACCTCTTTAGGACTTCGAAATACCCCACCCCCAAGGCGGCGAGCAGGGAAAAGAAAATCCCGGCAAAGGGATTAACCAAGGAAAAAAGAGCACCGCCGGCGGCAACCCATCTCAAAAACCTTTGGCGGGTAATCAGTTCCAACTCGAACCCCAACAGGTAGGAAAAAAAGACCAAAACAATCCCAAAGAGGGGAAGGGGTAGAAGGGTTACCGCCAAAGTGATAACCCCTATAAGAACCCCGGCGGTTTCCCTCTTTTGGAGCAGTTCCTTTATGAGGAAAAAAAGCTTTTCCATCAAACCTATACAATTTTCTACCCTTGAATGGGAACGAGATTTAAAAGGGTTCTCCTAAAGCTTTCGGGGGAAGCCTTCGGAGGTAAAAAGGGAAGCGGTATAGACCCCGACTTTTTGAGGTATATATCCAACGAAATAAAAAAGGTGTACGACGAAGGGGTTCAGCTCGCGATAGTTGTCGGGGGTGGGAATATTTTTAGAGGTATCCAAGGGCAGGACATAGGGATAGACCGCGCAACGGGCGACTATATGGGGATGCTCGCCACCCTGATAAACGCCCTCGCCTTGCAAAACGCGTTGGAGAACATAGCGAAAATACCGACAAGGGTATTGTCCGCCTTGGAAATCAGAGCGGTTGCCGAACCCTACATAAGGCGGAGGGCTATAAGGCATCTCGAAAAGGGGAGGGTTGTAATATTCGGCGCGGGGACGGGTAACCCATTTTTCTCAACCGACACCGCCGCCGCACTCCGTGCGGCGGAAATAAAAGCCGACGTAATCATAAAGGCGACCAAAGTCGACGGCATCTATACCGACGACCCCAATAAAAACCCCAAGGCGGAAAAGATAGAGGAGATAACCTTTAAAGAGGCTCTGGATAGAAACCTAAAGGTGATGGATGCAACCGCTTTCACCCTCGCGAGGGAGAACAATATACCAATCCTCGTTTTGGATATCTTTAAACCGGACAACCTCTTAAAGGCTGTAAAGGGGGAAAAGGTCGGTTCCCTCGTGAGGAACTAAACCTTCACCCGCACCCTTTTTCGGTCCTCCCTTATTTCGAACCATTTAACGATACCGAAAACGAATCCCAACACGAGGATTATTAAGGCTATAGTGAGTTTGAACTCCACCGGTTTATTCGGCTCCAAGGAGGCTATAAGGGCTTCCCTGATGGTGGCGGCGAGGGCAACGCTCACAAAGGAGGAAATCGCAAACTCCCCACCCAACATAAACTTTATTTGGCTGTTTAGAAGTTCCAAAATGGTCCACAGAATTAGCAGGTCACCCAAGGCGGCGATAACACCGTGAGCCATCGCCCCGCCGAAGATGTGGACAACGTCGTTTATTAACATGTAGACGATGAAAAACGCCAATGCTATTAAACCGAAGAGGATTATCGAGTCCAAGAGCAATCCAAACCTCGAGGCGGTTTTTAAAATCCACTTCCCAAGCCTGCCGAGGGCTAAAAGTTTTTGGGTTTCCACATCAACGTAGTGGGATATAACGACGTCGAGGTTCAAATCGAGAACCTTGTTTAGGGATTTCAGCGCCCCCCTTAACCTTTCTATCTCTTCCTCATCCTGGGTAGCCCTTATAAGGTCGAAAATCTTCGTGTTGAAGTAATTCCTAATCAAATCCATTAAGACCACTATGTGGTGGGGGGAAAAGCCGTAGTCGACAAACCTCTCCCCTAAGGAGAGCAAATAGTTGAGATAGGCGGTATCGTATTTAGCCTTAAAGAGTTGGTCGTACCAAGTAGCTATTTCCTTTTTAAATTGGTTTAAAAATTCGGTGGTCAACAGGGGCTTTAAATCGGTAAACTTGTAAAGGCTTCCCGAAATGTAGTTAACAAAGTCGGGTTTGTACTCCGTTAAGAACCTTGCGAGGAACTTAATCCGTTCCCTATCCTTGCGGGAAATTTGGTGGAGGTACAGAAGTCGGTCTATATCGTACTCCAAAGTCGCAACCATTAAACCTAATAATCTAAATAGTTGGGCTTATGAACTACCGACGGCTTGCGGTCAACGTTGAGAACCTAACGGTGGAAATAGAGGGTAAAACCGTATTGGAAAACCTAAACCTAAAAATCTACGAAGGGGAACTGGTGGCAATAGTGGGACCCAACGGGGGTGGAAAAACAACCTTTTTAAAAACCCTTTTGGGGTTGGTAAAGCCGAAAACCGGAAAGGTTGAAATCTTTGGAAAACCGCCAAGGGAGGCGGTAAAAGAACACCTAATAGGGTACGTTCCTCAAAGGATAAACCTAAAGAGGGAAACCTGTTTAACAGCCCTCGACGTGGTTCTCCTAGGACTTTGGTATTTCAACCTACCAAAAGAGGAAAAGGTAAAAAAAGCCCTCCAAGCGTTGGAACTTTTAGAGGTGAAACACTTGGCGGATAAGAGATTTTCCACCCTTTCCGGGGGACAACAACAGAGGGTAAACCT
>CAZNBH010000050.1:0-6194 GCA_964571355.1 uncultured Aquifex sp. | reverse complement strand
ATGAAGCAGTTCAAGAGCCTCCAGGAGAGTATGAACAAGTTCAAAGAGGACCTCGAAAGGGAAACGGTAGCCTTTGAGGACGACCACTTTAGGATAGTTTCGAAGCTTACCGGTGAAGTGGTCGAGGTGAAGATAAAAACCAATGATTGCGAAGGTTTGGAAGAAAAACTTTTAAAGGCTCTGCAAAAAACCCACGACCTCGTAAAGGAAAAGGTAAAGGAAAAGGCGCAGAGTTCCCTCTTCGGGTCTCTCGGGCTTTTTTAAAATCTACCCGCTAAATGGAGTTTATTCCCCGGGAAATAGAAAACGCCCTTCGGGAGCTCAAAAAGATACCGGGCTACGGCGAAAGGGGCGCCTCCCGCTTCTTTTATTCCCTTATGAAACTCACCCCAAAGGAGAGGCTCGAAATTGTAAAAGCCCTCTTCGAGGCTTCCAAAAATTTAAAACCCTGCAAGGAATGCGGCTTGCTTACCCCCAAGGAGGTTTGCGATATATGTTCCTCCCCCGAAAGGGATAGGAGGTTTATAACCGTTGTGGAGGAGAGTTCCGACGCCTATACCATCGAAAGGTTGGGAAAGTATAGGGGTCTCTACCATATTCTGGGTGGTAGAATAGCACCCCTCGAGGGGATATCGGCGGAGGATTTAAACATCGATAAGCTCCTTGAAAGGGTTGAAAGATTAAAACCCCTCGAGGTTATCCTCGCCACCAACCCCAACACCGAGGGGGAAGCAACGGCATCCTATTTGGCCCACCTTTTGAGGAAAAAATTCCCCTCTCTAAAAATAACCCGTATAGGTTTCGGGGCGGCTTTCGGCACCTACCTCGAACTTTTGGAGGAGTTCTCGCTAAAGGAGGCTATGGAGCGTAGAAAGGAGTATTAAAATCCCCGCCTTCGGCGGGCTTTAAAATTTAAGGGAAATGGAACTCGACAAGTATCTCGAAATCGCCAAGGAAGCCGCCGTTATAGGGGGCAACGTCTTAAAGGAAAACTTTAAAAAGGTGAAAACCGACCAAATAGAGGAAAAGGCTCCCAAGGATTTCGTTTCCTACGTGGACCGCAAGGCGGAGGAGAGGATAAGGGAATACCTCGGTTGTAAAACACCCCAATTTTCCATTTTGGGGGAGGAAAAGGGTTTGGACCTAAAAGGGGAACTGGTTTGGGTAATAGACCCCCTCGACGGGACGAAGAACTACCTCGCCGGTTTTCCCATCTTCGGGGTTTCGGTCGCCCTCGTAGACGCCTCGAAGAACTTTAAACCCCTGGTTGGAGCCGTCTACCTACCCTATTTTGGAAACCTGTACTACGCCTCCCTAAAGGGGGGAGCTTACAAAGACGGCAAACCTATAAGGGTAAACGACAAAGAGGACCTCAAAAGGTGCTTTTTCTGCTACGGTTTCCCCTCGAGGGCAAAGAGGGATTTAAACACCTATTGCGGGATAATGCTCCAAATCTTTAAAGAGGTCGCCTCCCTTCGGAGACCGGGCGCAGCGGCGGTTGACCTCGTCTACGTGGCGGAGGGTATCTTCGACGGCACCTTCGAATTCGAGCTAAAGCTATGGGACGTTGCGGCCGGTAGCCTCATAGTCGAGGAGGCGGGCGGAAAGGTGGAGTGGCTCAACTTCGACCAAAAAAATTGGACTTTGGACCTGGTCGTTTCCATTCCGAGGTTTTTCGAGAGGATAAAAACCTTCGTGGTGAATTCCTTATAGCCTTCCCTCCTCTTTGAGGTATTTATCGAAGCTTAAAGCTAACCTTTTTAGGAACTTCATCCACAGCTTTACCTTGTCGGGGATTATAGCGTACTCGTTGTCCAAAACGGTATGCCTCAAAGGAAAGGGATTGGATGCCAAGAAGAGGGTTTTAGCCCCCCTTCGTCTGAAAGGGATATGGTCGGAACGCCCACTTTTTCCGTCTGTAAAGTCGAACTCCTCTCTTATGTTCAAATCGTCCAATATTTGGTTTGCTATCAGCAGCATAAGTGAACTGTTTCGTCCATCGCCATCGGATACCAAAACGGCGGGGTTGTGCCACCCCACCGTATCGACCGCTACGACAAAGGAGCTTCTTATAGATAGGGGGGTTAACGCGTTTACAAAATGTTTCGCCCCTTCCAACCCGTATTCCTCGAGGTCGGTGAACAAAAACCTAACCCTGTAGTTTAGCTTCGTTTGAGCCTTAGCTACGATGGCGGCAAGCCAGAGCAAAAGGGCTACACTAAGCCCGTTGTCTATAGCCCCCTTGGTGTTGGGTTTGGTGTCGTAATGGGCGACAAAGGTCAGGTTGTATTCCCCCTTTCCGAACTCCACCCAGAGGTTTTTTCCCTTTACCCTTACCTTTTCGGTTTGCGAGTATAGTTGCACCTCTTTGTCCAAAATATCCAATACCTCGGAGGGTTTTATCGAGATTACCGGAACCTTCCCGGCGGAAATACCGTTGTAAATTTCCTCCACCTCGGGGTGGAAAACGATTATCCCTTTAACCCCCTTTTGGTAAAGAAATTTTTCCTTTTCCTTGAAGGGTTTTTTTCCTTCCCTTACCACCGCTATTTTTCCCCGGAGGTCCAAGCGGGCTATTTCGGAATTAGTACCATACCCGCAATCGACCGCCACTCCATTTACTTTCCCCGAAGGGGAATTGGTGTAGGGAAAGCCTTTAATAACACCTCCCCAGAGGACTTTTATCTCCCCCTTAAGGGGTTTCAGCAAATCCTTTTCAAAAGTTTGGGTTTTTACATTTCCCAACTCTTTCAAAACCTTTTCTATAAACTTACCAACCGTGCGGTGGTGGGGGGAGGAGGGAAACCTGTCGTGGAGGGCTATGTATTTTGCCGTTTTTATAACCAAATTGACTTCCCGCTCGCTTACGTTAAGCATCGATTAATAAACCGGTGTTAGTAGATGTCTGTACTTTTCGAGTTTACCCCTTACAGCTTTAAAGAAAATCTCTTGAACCTTCTTTGTAAGCTTGCCGACCTTTCCATCCCCTATTTTTCTGTTATCCACCTCCACAATGGGGGTAACCTCGGCGGCCGTTCCCGTCATAAAAATCTCGTCGGCTATATAGAGTTCGCTACGGGCTATGGGTCTTTCCACTACCTCGGTGCAAAGTTCCTCCCTAAGGATTCTTATAACCAAAGCCCTCGTAATACCCTCGAGGATGTGCTCGTTAACACCGGGGGTTACAACCGTGCCGTTCCTAACGACGAAGATATTTTCCCCACTCCCCTCCGCTACGTAGCCGTTGGCGTTGAGCATTATAGCCTCGTCGTAACCCGCCAGTAAAGCCTCCGTTTTCGCCAATGCACTGTTAACGTATGCCCCCGCAATCTTATACCTCGAGGGGATAGAGTTATCGTCGTTCCTAATCCAGGATGATATCTTAGCCCTTATCCCCTTTTCGGGGTCCAAATAAGCCCCGAAGGGGTAGAGGTATATGGCTATTTCGGGGGTATAGTCCACCAATTTGGGGGTGAGTTTCAAATCTTTGAAGTAGACTATGGGGCGGATGTAGATATCCTCCTTAACCCCGCTTTTGGCGAGGAGTTCCTTCGTAATTTCCACCAAATCCTCCGCCGTATAGGGGAGTTCCATAAACATAGCACGGGCATTTTTTAGAAGCCTTTCGTAATGCTCTTTAGCCGCGAGTATGTAGAGCTGTTTTTCCTCTTCGTTCCAGTAAGCCCTTATCCCTTCAAAAACGGCGGTTCCGTAATGAAAGGAATTGGTCTTTATACTTATCTTAGCCTCATCTATGGGGACTATCCTCCCCTCAAAAAAGGCGAGTTCCCTTTCCACCTTACAACCTCCGAAAGGTTTTAATTAACAAAAGTTTACAATCGTAGGACCTTTGAGCTTTTAAATAAAACATCATTTGATAGTCTTTATTTATCCACAGCTTTGTGGAAATTTATCCACATAAAGAAAGCCTTACTCTTTCAAAGATTTAAGCGTTCTTTATCCACAAAATATCCACACAAAAAAAAATTGTGTGGATAAAAGACCTCTAATTGAGACTCAATATCACTTAACTTGACATTAAAAACCTAAAATTTTAGGTATCGCCAAAATATACAATTTTTATTTTCCAAATAAAAGCTTTGGTATTTCGGAGTTTTAAAGTTTATCCACATTTATCCACACAAATTTTAATTTTGTGGATAAATTTATCCACGATGTTCTTAGCTTAGAATTTCAAGCTTTAGCGAATGTCAAATTTTGAGCTTTATCCACACAAATTAAAATTGATAAAATCTCAATTATGGCGTCTATTTCAGCTTACTCTCCCAATGGTTTCAGAAACGCCAAATTTTTGCTGATAAAAATCACCCCTAATAATAATAATTATTAAATACAGCTATTCCCTATATATAGACAGCTATTCATACATATAGCTAAATATTTCTATTTTTATTATTAATAATAGGCGAATGTCAAGTTTTTGTCTCGTCTTACTCTCTCAACGGTTTGCGAATTTCCACACAAATTTTAATTTTGTGGATAAACAGATGCCAAGTTTGTTTTATCTTACTCTATCTAAGTCGAAATTTATCCACAAAATAACTTGACAACAACGAAATAACTTGACAAATTAATTTTACTTGCCCACTTCGGAGCATTGGGAGAGTAAGGTTTGCGAATTTTATCCACACAAAGAAGCCTTGTGTGGATATTTATGTGGATAAAAGTTGGGAAATTATTGAAAGAGTAAGGTAATATAAACGGTTAAATTTTTATCCACATTGTGGATAAAAGTTTTAAAACAATTTGCATTTGTCTATCGTTTCTACTTTAAAATTTTCCCTCCGTGGGGTTTTTGGACCGTCTAATAGAAACCAAAAAGGGTTTTTCCAAGCTGGTGGTAAGACCCTGCAAGGAGATAAAGGGAAGGGTCTCCATTTCGGGGGCTAAAAATTCCGCCCTCCCACTTTTGGTGGCTTCCCTGCTCACCGAGGAACTCGTTTTGGAAAATTTCCCCTTTCTACTCGATACCCTTTTTGGTTTGAAAATTTTGGAACTCCTTGGAAAGGAGGTCGAAATTTTTCCTTCCTCCAAGAGGGTGGTCATAAAGGGTGATATTTCCTCCTATAGGGTTCCTTACGAGCTTTCCTCCCTCTTTAGGGGTTCGGTTTTGTTTTTGGGTGGACTTTTGGGGGCTATTGGTAGGGCGGAGGTAGCCCATCCGGGTGGATGCGCAATAGGTAGCCGACCGGTGGACCAACACCTCAAATTTTTCCAAACCTTGGGAGGGGATATAACCGTCGATAGGGGCTATATAAAGGTAAAACTCCCCAAAAGGGCAAAGGAAAACCGTTTCAAGTTTGGGGTTGTAACAGTTACGGGAACCGAAAATGCGCTTTTATCCCTTGCCTTCCTACCGGGGGAATACATCCTCGAGAACGTAGCCCTCGAGCCGGAGGTCTTCGACCTTGTTTCCCTCTTGAGGGAACTCGGAATAAGAATAGAACACCAAAATAGGACTTTTAAAATCTCCGTTCCCCCAAGAGGGGGGCTAAAAAGAAAACTCACCCATAGGGTTATCCCCGATAGAATTGAAGCGGGAACCTTTGCGGTTATAGGTGCCTTACTCGGAAACCCCTTAAAGGTGGAAAACGTGGAGCCTTCCCATTTGGGGATTGTTTTGAATCTCCTCACCGAAGCGGGGGCCGATATAAGGGTTTACAAAAACACCGTTGAGGTTTACAGGGTTAAGGATAGACCCCTTCCGTTGGAAATAGAAACCGAACCCTATCCCGGTTTTCCCACCGATATGCAGGCCCAATTTATGGCTATGCTATCGGTGGGAAGAGGAATCTCCAAAATAGTGGAAAACATATTCGAAAACCGGTTCCAACACGCCTTGGAACTAGCCCGTATGGGAGCCGATATTTCTATAAGGAAAAACGAAGCCCTTATAAGGGGGGTAAAAAAACTAACGGGAGCCCCTGTGAAGGCCACCGATTTGAGGGCTTCCGCCTCCTTGGTTATAGCCGCCCTTATAGCGGAAGGGGAAACGGAGATTTCCAACATCTTTCACCTGATGAGGGGGTACGAGGATATGGATAAAAAACTCTCCTCGTTGGGATGCGAGGTTGTTTTAATTTAAAAACCTATTGGGCTATTATTTCCCTTATGTCGGTTGACAAAGAATTAGTGGACAAATTAGTTCCCATTTTCAGCAGGGGCTTAAATCC
>CAZNBH010000049.1:0-6212 GCA_964571355.1 uncultured Aquifex sp. | reverse complement strand
TTTTTGTTTTAAGTTTAGATTTATGTCGGCGCTCTACCCTCCCCCCGAGGAGCTCGAAAGGGAAATTTTGAGGAGAACCGATAACCACCCCTTGGTGAAAAAAGCCCTCGAATACGCCAAAGAAAAGCACAAAGACCAGAGGCGGAAAACGGGAGAGCCCTACGTGGTGCATCCCTTTTGGGTTGCGTTGAAGCTCGCCGAGATGCATATGGATATCCCCACCGTGGTGGCGGGTATATTGCACGATACGGTCGAGGATACCGATGCAACCCTCGAAGAAATAGAGGAGCTCTTCGGGGGGGAGGTGGCGAACCTCGTCGACGGTCTTACCAAACTCGATAAGCATCAATTCCGCTCCAAGGACGAGGCTCAAGCCGAAAACTTTAGAAAACTCCTATTGGCAACGGCAAAGGATATAAGAACCCTGATAGTGAAACTCGTAGACCGCCTCGACAATATGAGGAGTTTGGGGATTTTCCGACCCGAAAAGAGGAAACGTATCGCCAACGAAACCCTATTGGTGTACGCACCTTTAGCCCACCTTTTGGGGATGTGGGAAATAAAGTCCCAATTGGAGGATTTAGCCTTTAAATACCTCCACCCGGAGGAGTACGAGAGGGTAAAAAACTTCGTGGGGAAGGCGAGGAAGGAACTCGAGGAGTACTTAAAAAAGTATGTAATTCCCCCCCTAAAGGAACAGCTCGAAAAGTTCAATATCCCGGCGGAGATAAAGTACCGTTCCAAACACCTCTACAGCATTTGGGAAAAAACCCGCCGCAAGGGGATAGCCTTGGAGGAGGTCCATGACATTTTAGGGGTGAGGATTATTACCGAGACGGTCCCCCACTGCTATACCGCCTTGGGAATAGTCCACCAGCTTTGGAAACCGGTGGTGGGAAAGTTCAAAGATTACATACAGGTGCCAAAACCCAACCTCTACCAGTCGCTCCACACCACCGTGGTGGGTCCCAAGGGGCGTTGGGTCGAGTTTCAAATAAGGACGTGGGATATGCACTACATAGCCGAAAAGGGTATAGCCGCCCACTGGGCTTACAAGCAGGGGAAAAAGCCCAAGCCGGAGGAGGAAAAAATAGCCAAAGCCCTGCGGGAGCTCGTCGAAAGCTTCAACAACCCGCAAGAGTTCAAGGACATAACCAAACAACTGCGGGAGGAGCTGAACAAGGAGGTATTTGTTTACACCCCCAAGGGGGACGTTATAGCCCTACCGCAGGGGGCTACGCCGGTGGACTTCGCCTACGCAATCCATACCGAGCTCGGAAACCGTTGCGCCGGGGCTAAGGTGAACGGGAGGCTCGTCCCCCTCGACTACAAGCTCCAAACGGGGGATAGGGTCGAAATAATCACCGCACCCCATAAGAAACCCTCCCCCGAGTGGTTGAAGTTCGTAAAAACCTCCAAGGCGAGGCAGAGGATAAAACAGTTCCTCAAAAAGGAGATAGAAAAAAGGCTCCTCGAAGAGGGTAGGAAAATATGGCACCGTTTGGCGTCCAAGTATAACCTCGACCTCCAAGAGGTTCTCGAAAAAACCAAAAAGACCGAAAAGGAGTTTTTAATCCAACTCGCGAGGGGAAAACTCACCGAAAGGTGGATTCTTTCGGTCCTCGGAAAGGAAAAGAAAACCCCCGAAGGGGACACCTTGGAGGAAAAAGGGGAGGGCGTCCTACACTGGGAAGAACTCAAAGGCATCCGCTACACGTTGGCCAAGTGTTGCCACCCCTTGCCGGGGGAGGAGGTAAAGGCGGTAATACAAAAGGGGAAGGGTTTGGTAATCCACTCGAAGGATTGCCCCAATTTAAAAAACCTCGAAAGGGTAGCCCCCGAAAAGGTTTTTACCCTAAGGTGGAACGAAAAGGGTCAGTTTCCCGTCCCCTTAAGGGTGGTCTCCTACGATTACACCGGCCTATTGGCGGATATCACCCAAATATTTGCCCAAAAGGGGGTAAACATCGTTAGAACCGAAACCTTTTCGAGGGGCGATAAAGCCTATTTAACCATTGTGGGATTGTTTAAAGATGTAGACCACCTTAGGGAAGTAAACGAGGAACTCAAAAAACTCCCCAAGGTTTTGGAGGTAAAAAGGCTTTAACCTCTTGTGTGATTAAATCACTTTAAACCCTTCCCTTGAGGGGTCTAATATAAAGAGCAAAACCTACGGAGGTTTCAAAATGACCGTGGATAGAACCCCTTGGATAGAGGGGAGAAAGCGCTTCAAGAATAAAACCCAAATGCATCTCGCCCGTCAGGGGATTATTACCGAGGAGATGAAATACGTCGCCCAAAGGGAGGGGCTCCATCCCGAATTTGTCCGCCGAGAGGTCGCAATGGGGCGGATGATAATACCCGCCAACATCAACCACACCCATCTCGAGCCTATGTGCATAGGTAGAAATTCGAAGGTAAAGGTGAACGCCAACATTGGTAACTCTTCGCTCGCATCCGACATCCCCACCGAGGTGGAAAAGGCAAAGGTCGCCATCAAATACGGAGCCGATACTTTGATGGACTTGTCGACCGGCGAGGCTATAGAGGAGACGAGGAAGGCTATCCTCGAGGTTTCCACCGTTCCGGTCGGAACGGTTCCCATATACGAAGCCCTAAAGGTGGCGGGTTCCATTAAGGATATGACCGAGGAGCTAATCCTCGACGTTATCGAGGAGCAAGCCCGTCAAGGGGTTTCCTATATGACAATCCACGCCGGTATCCTCAGGGAGCACCTACCGCTGATAAACCACAGGGTTATGGGTATAGTCTCGAGGGGTGGTTCCATTATCGCCCAGTGGATGGTTGAGCACGGCAAGGAAAACCCCCTTTACACAAACTTCGACAAGATTTGCGAAATCTTTAAAAAGTACGATGTATCCTTTTCGTTGGGGGATGCCTTAAGACCCGGTTGCATAGAGGACGCCACCGACGACGCCCAACTTGCGGAGTTAAAGGTTTTGGGCGAACTCACCGAAAAGGCTTGGAGGCACGATGTTCAGGTGATGGTGGAAGGTCCCGGTCACGTTCCCCTCAACGAGGTCGAGTTCAATATGAAAATCCAGCAGATATGGTGCCACGAAGCACCCTTCTACGTATTGGGACCCCTCGTATTGGACGTAGCACCCGGATACGACCACATAGGTAGCGCCATAGGTGGAGCTGTAGCGGGATGGAAGGGGGCTTCGATGCTCTGTTATGTCACCCCCAAGGAGCACCTCGGACTTCCCGATATAGAGGACGTAAAGCAGGGGGTTATAGCCTACAAAATCGCAGCCCACGCCGCCGATATAGCCAAAAATTGGCCGGGTGCCAGGGATTGGGATTTGGAGATGTCCAAAGCACGCTTTAACTTCGAATGGGAAAGGCAGTTCGAGCTCGCCCTCGACCCCGAAACCGCAAGGGCATACCACGACGAAGCCCACGGAGGGGAAGGTTTCAAATCCGCCAAGTTCTGCTCGATGTGCGGGGCTCAATTCTGCGCCTACAGGATTTCCCAGGACGTAATGCTCTCTATAAACGACCAGGGCGAGTTTACCGTTTTGGACGATAAGGAAAAACCCCTATTGGACGGAAACTTTTTGGTTCCCTAAAAAGGGATAAGAAAGGGAAAATACCTTTAGAGTTTTAACTTTCCTTTGAATTCCCTTTCGAGTTCCCTCCTCATAGCCTTTTCCTTTAGTTCTCTTCTGATATCGGCTTTTTTCTTACCCTTGGCGACCGCTATTTCAACCTTAACCTTTCCGTTTTTAAAGTAGAGGGCGAGGGGAATAATCGTTAGACCCTTTTGCTCAACCTTTCCGGCGAGCCTCTTTATCTCCCTTTTGTGGAGTAAGAGTTTCCTCGTCCTCAAGGGGTCTATTTTCATGTGGGTGTTATGCCTGTAGGGGGGAATGTAGAGGTTCAAAAGCCAAGCCTCCCCGTCCTTTATCTTCACAAAGCTATCCCTAAAGGATACGTTCGGATGTTCCCTTAGGGATTTTACCTCGGGACCCAACAGGACTATGCCGGCTTCGTATTTTTCCAAAATCTCGTAATCCCGCGGAGCGGTTTTGTTTTTTGCAATAATCTTTATTCCACCACCTTGCTTAGCCATTATCTATTAATATTGCCCCCCTTCGGCGGTTTATAAACTTCTAACTCTTATGGAAGACCAAGTTAGGGAACAAAAGGTGGAAAAACTCCGCCAAATGGGAATAAATCCCTACCCCCACAAATTCGAGGTTACCCATCAAATATACCAAATAAGGGAGAAATACGAAAGGGACCCCGAAGGGGAAGAGGTAATTATCCGCGCGAGGGTAAAGCGGATTTCCAACTACGAGGGGAGGAAACTTTTGAGGCTTACCGACGAAAGCGGTTTGGAGATATTGGCTATAACCGATAGGGGAGACCTAAAACCCAACGAAACCTATAACTTCAAGGGGAAACTCGTAAGGCACGAGGGAAAACTGACCCTGATGGACGCCGATATTACCGACGAGCCCCCCGATACGACCATCGCCGAGCTTAAGAAAACCTACGACTTTGACCCCAAACACGAGGAGGTCGCCGTAGCCGGGCGTTTGGTGGCTTGGCGACCTATGGGGAAAGCCATTTTTGGACATATCCAAGACCTATTGGGGAAACTCCAAATCTATATAAGGAAGGACCTTGTAGGGGAGGAGAAGTTCAAGTTCATCAAGGAGTTTGTAGACCTCGGGGACATCGTAGGGGTAAAGGGAAAACTCTTTAGAACCCAAACCGGTGAGCTCACCGTCGAGGTGGAGGATTTGCAACTCCTATCCAAATGTTTGCACCCTCTACCCGAAAAGTGGCACGGGATTAAGGATGTCGAGGTTAGATACCGCCAGAGGTATTTGGACTTAATAGCCAACCCCAACGCCAGAAAAATCTTTTTAATGAGGAGCCGCCTCTTGGCGGAGATAAGGCGGTTTATGGTCGATAACGGCTTTTTCGAGGTGGAAACCCCCATTTTGCAACCGATAGCGAGCGGAGCAAACGCCCGACCCTTTGTAACCCACCACAACTACCTCGACATGGACTTATACCTCCGTATAGCCCCCGAACTATACCTAAAGAGGTTGATAGTGGGGGGATACCCCAAGGTGTTCGAAATAGGTAAAAACTTCCGCAACGAGGGTGTCGATACAACCCACAACCCCGAGTTTACGATGATGGAGTTCTACGCCGCCTATTGGGATTACAACGACCTTATAAAGTTCACCGAGAGGTTGTTCGAACACCTTATAAACACCGTATTGGAAGGTAAAAGCGAAGTCACCTTCGAGGGGCATAGGATAAACTTAAAACCACCCTTCAGGGTTGTTAGATATTTCGACCTCCTCGAGGAGAAAACCGGAAAAGGGAAGGACTTCTTCCTAAGGGCACCCATAGAGGAACTTGTAAAACTCGCCCACGAGGTGGGGGTGAAAAAACCGGAAACCCTAACGAGGGCCAAATTGATAGACAAGATTTTTGAAAAGGTTGGGGAACCGGAACTAATCCAACCCACCTTCGTTATAGATTTCCCCAAAATCCTTTCCCCCCTTGCGAAGGAACACCGAAACGACCCCGACCTGGTCGAAAGGTTCGAGCTTATAATCGGGCAGATGGAAATAGGAAACGCCTACACCGAGCTTAACGACCCGAAAGAGCAATATCAAAGATTTTTGGAACAGCTCAAGGAAAAGCAGGCGGGCGACGACGAGGCTATGGAAATGGACACCGACTTTATAAGGGCGTTGGAATACGGATTGCCGCCTACCGGCGGGGAGGGAATAGGAATAGACCGCCTCGCTATGCTCTTAGCCGGCGTTAACTCCATAAGGGAGGTCATTCTCTTCCCCGCGATGAGACCCGAGGGGCAAGGGGAAGCTTAAAAGTTTTTCCCCCTTTTAATCTTTTGTTCGATGGAGTTGCTGCAGCTCATCGATGAGAAGACCTTCGTTGCGGGCGATACCCATCTATTCCACGAAAATATCCTCCATTACTACCCCTCCCGTCGGGGGTACCTATTCGAAGGAAAACCCTCCCACGAGGATTGGTTAATAGATAACTGGAACTCCGTTGTAGGGGAAAGCGATTTGGTAATCCACTTGGGGGATTTCTCCTTTAAACCCCACCTCTACGCGGAATGGGCGCAGTTCCTGAACGGGAGGAAAATCCTAATTTGCGGAAACCACGACGGGAAGGATTGCAACCTTTGGAAA
>CAZNBH010000048.1:0-6240 GCA_964571355.1 uncultured Aquifex sp. | reverse complement strand
AGTTTTTGTTCCACCGTGAGGTATTTGGGGTTTATTTCCCCTATCAATTTGCAGGCATCGGCTATATAGCCCTTTTCGTGGAGGGTTTTTACCGCTTGGAACATCGCCTCGGTATAAATGGGTTCGTATTTAAGCTTTCTCACCTTCAAAAATAGAGCGTATTTGAGGGCGTTCTTCAGGTCACCCTTTTTGAGGTAGTAGAGCTCGAGCCTATAGGCGGATGTGGCGGCTATTTTGGGGTCTAAGGAGTAAACCGCGAGCTTGTAAAACTCGGGACGGTGGTATTTTTCCGCTATTTGGAAGGCGGTTTCGGTGTACTTGTTGTCGGCGGCTATTAGTTCCTGCAGGAGGTAATAGAGCCTTTTAAAATCCCCCAGTTGGATGTACAAATCGACGAGCTTATCCATATCGAGGACGTCGCCCTCGTGGAGTTCCAAAAATTGGATTGCCTTGTCCTTTTTACCCTCTTTGAGGTAGAGTTTTGCGAGTTCCAACACCGCCTGGGACTTTATTTCGGGAAAGTCCACCTCGAGGGCTTGTTTGAGGTATTCTTCCGCCCTTTGGGGGTCCACCTTTGCCATCAAAAGTAGGGCTTTACCCCTTATATAGGCATCCTTTGACTTTACGAGTTCCGTAAGGAGTTTTTTAGCCTTTTGAAGTTCCCCGTTTTGGACAAAAGCCTCCGCGAGTTTGAGTTTTACCTCTTCCCCCACGAGGGAGGGGTATTTTTCCAAAGCCCTATAGACGTAGTTTGCAACGGTGGGGTCCCCCGTTTGGAGGTATACGTTTACCAACCCCAAGTAGGCGTCCTTTACCCATTCCCCTTTGGGGAAATGTTTTATATACCTGAAGTAGTAAGCCTCGGCGAGACGGTAATTCCCGAGGTTATAGTAGGCGTCGGCAAGCCTTATGAAAACGTCGGGGAATTTTCTGTAATAAGGCAACAGTTTGGAAAAGTAATAAGCCGCTTCGCGGTAATCGCCCTTTGCGAAGTAGGCGACACCCTTTAGGTAGTTAGCCTCCGCCGAATTTATCCCCCGAAGGGCTTCTATCGCCTTGTCGAAATTCCCCGATGCTATTAGAGCCTTAGCCTCCAAAATTTTCGCCTCGGCGCCGTGCAATCGGCTTAACACCGCCGCCGCCTTTTGGTAAGCCCCGAGGTTGAAGTAGGCAACCGCTTTGTAGAGAGGCTCCGCCAAGAGAGCCGCCGCCTTCGACCAGTCCCCCTTGTAGTAGTAATACCAGCCCAAGTATTCCCTGTAGAGGTCGGGGTATTTATTCCTCACCTCCGAAAGGACTTTTAAAAATTCCTTCCAGTCACCCGTGCGGATTAGGGAGTCGAGTAAAATCCCGTAGTCGGTTCGGTTTTTGTCCTTCACCTTTAGGAGGTTTTCCACGGCGGTCTTGTAGTCCCCAAGCCTGTAGGCGGCGTAGCCCGCTATTCTATACAGTCCCAGCTTTTCGGCTATATCCAACGCCCTCTTCAATTTCCCGCTGTTGTAGAGGTTTACCGCGTAGAGTTCCCAAAGTTTTCCATCGTTGGGGAAGAGTTCGAGCAACTTAGGCAACCATCTGGGGTCTACGTATCCGAGCAACCTCGCCAGTTTTAAAGCCTTTTTGTAATCCTTTCGGAGTAAATCCTTTATGTATTGGAACGCCCTTTGGTGGTATCCCGCATTTATAAGGTAATAGGTGTAAAAGTACTCGAAATCCTTCCCGTAAAGGGGGTCGTTGATGAACTTCTCGACCCCTTGGGGGGAAACAACCGTTCCCGAAACGAACCCCAAAAGGAGCCTTCTAAGTTCCAAACTCCTCTTGTAGTAAGGGGGCAGGTTTCCCACCTCGAGGTTGGGGTTTAAGAAAACCCTCAAGTAGTGGCAATAGCTTCTATAGGGTTCCTCCAATTGTTGGCAGTTCAACTTCGACCTAAAGGTGTAATCGTCTATCTTTCCGTCCAACCAGAGGAGGTAGTTCTTCCAAAAAACGTTGGAGGAGGCGCTCCTATAGTCGTGCACCCCTATGTAGAGACCGCTTATAACGGCGTTGTAGCAGGCGAACTTCTTCCAGTCGAAGTTGTAGGGCAACGAGCAGAGGTTTTTAAAAATCCTATAGGCTTTTTGGTATTGCCTTTGCTCAAAGGCTATAACGCCGAGGTAGTACTTCGCCTTTATCGCGTAGGGGCTTTGGGGGTTGCGGTAGAGGAGCTCTAAAAAGTAATGCTCCGCTTCGCGGAGTTTTCCTTTATTGAAAGCCTCAACACCCTTGGCGTAAAGCTCCTTATCGGTGGGCTCCCCGCACGAGAAAAAATGCCTTTCAACCTTTACATGTTCTTTGGGAACGTAAACCTCGGTGGGGTAGACCAAACCCACCTTGCGGGCGTTTATTTCGAACTCGACCTTTGCGGGTAATTTTTGGGGTACTTCCTCCCTCGGTTTGGGGATAAAGACCCTTTGGGTGACCCTTATAGGGATTTGAAGGACTTTTTCGTCCTTTTGAGGGTTTTCCGAATAAACCGTTCCCGCAAAGGGAACTAAAAGAAGCGATACCCCCAAGGGGAGAAGGAGGAAATTTCGGGACATAAGAAAAAAACTATTTAAAGTAATTTAACCGTGGAGAGGAAACCGCTAATCGTAATAGGGGGACCCACCGGTGTGGGAAAAACCGAACTCTCCCTAAGGCTCGCCAAAGAAATTGGGGGCGAAATTATCAGCGCCGATTCGATGGCGGTCTACAAATATATGGACATAGGAACGGCGAAACCCTCCCCCGCCGATAGGCGGGCTATTAAACACTATCTAATAGATGTTGTCGAGCCAAGCGATACCTTCTCGATAAAGCAATTCATAGACCTCGCCGACGAGGCGGTTCGCGAGATTTGGCAAAAGGGCAAAGTTCCCATAGTGGTGGGGGGTACCTATATGTATATCCACCCCTTTTTATACGGGCTGGCGGAAACCCCACCGGGGGATTGGGAGCTCCGAAAAAGGCTCTACGAGAGGGCGCAAAAGGAGGGAAAGGACAAACTCTGGGAGGAACTCCTAAAAATAGACCCCACCTATGCGGAAAAAATCCACAAAAACGACCTCCGCAGGATAGTGAGGGCTTTGGAGGTCTACACCTTGACGGGAAAACCCTATTCCTCCTTCCACACCAATTGGGAAAACGCCCAACCGAGATATTCCTACCTGGGGGTGTTTTTGGTAAGACCTTGGGAGGAGCAGTACAGGAGAATAGTTAACCGCGTTTGGGATATGATAAGGGACGGACTTTTGGGGGAAATAAGGGAATTGCTCCAAATGGGGTTTGAAGAAGCCATTACCTCCCCCCAAGCGATAGACTACAAGGAATTCCTTCCCTACTTTGAGGGGAAAAAGCCCCTTATCGAGTGCATCCACGACACTATAAAACACACGAAGGAACAGGCAAAGAGGCAATTGAGGTGGTTCAAACGCTACAAGGACTGGCTTAGGATAGACCTATCGAAAGTTCCAACCGAGGAGGCGGTGAGGCTGATAATCGAAACCTATAAGAGGAAATTCGGAGCTTAAACGCTCTCCAAAAAGTGGGAGTGGATTTTCTTTATTTCACCCCCGAAGTCGACAAGTGTATGGTTCCCGCTTTGGGATATCACCCTACCCACCCCGAAGACGGGGTGCTTAACCTCCTGACCGGGGCGGAATTTTTTCCCCTCCAAAGCGGGTTTTTTGTACTTTTCCAAACCTTCGGCGGGTTTGAGAGTATCCTTTTTGACCTTTTTTGGAACTGCGTTGGGGGTTTCCCTTTTGGGTTTTTTGAAATACCTCAAATCCAAAAGGTGTTTGGGTATTTCGCTTAAGAACCTCGAGGGTTTCCTCTCGTATTCCTTCCCACTTTTGGAGGTCTTTTTCTTTACATAGGAGAGGTAGAGTTTTTCCTTAGCCCTCGTAATGGCGACGTAAAAGAGCCGCCTTTCCTCCTCGAGTTCCTCGGGGTTTTCAAAGGCGCTCTTGTGGGGAAAAACCCCCTCTTCCAACCTCGGAAGGAACACCGCCGAAAATTCGAGCCCTTTGGCGGCGTGAACGGTTAAAATTCGCACCCCCCTACCTTTGTCCTCCATTTCCGACTGCAGGAGGGCTATGAGCTGGAGGAAATCGGCGAGCTTTTTCCCCTTTTTCCTCGCATTTTCGGTTAGCTTTAGGAAATACTCGACGTTTTCGAGCCTTTCCTCGTAGTTTTTCTCCTTCTGTAGGTATTGGTAATAATCTATCTCCTCGAGGAGTTGCCTTAAAAATTCGTCGTACCTTTCGGGGATTTGCTCCCACTTCACGTTTACCAACGCCTGGAGGAATTTTAGGAGCGGTTCCCTATAGAGGTCTTCGAGGTGAATGGCTACCACCTTGAGGGTTTCCACCCAATCGGTTCGGTAATACTTCGAAAGGAGCTTGTAAACCTTTTCCCATCGGCGGTCGAAGAAAATCTTAAGAATCCTCTCAAAGGCGAGGTCATCGGTCGGGTTGTGCAAGAACCTCAAAAAGGCGAGCATATCCTTGATTTCCTTCCGTTCGTAGAACCTCGCACCCCCCACTATGGTGTAGGGAATCCGTTCTTTTACAAAGGTCTTCTCTATCTTTTCGGTGAGGTAGGAACTCCTTACCAATACCGCTATGTCTTTTAAGCGGTAACCTTTCTCTTTCAACCTTTTTATCTCCTCCGCTATCCATTGGGCTTCCGCCTCCTCACTCTCAAACCTCCTAACGAGCGGTTTTTCCCCAAAGTCCTTGTCGGTTTTCAGCTTCGGGATAAGGGAAGCCCATTTGGGGTCGCAGTTTTGGATTATGCAGTTGGCTATTTCCAATATTACCCCCTTCGAGCGGTAGTTTTTCTCGAGTTTCACCACCTTGGGGTTGAAATCCTCTTTAAACCTCAAGATGTTTTCCGGTTTTGCACCCCTCCATTGGTAAATCGCCTGATTGGGGTCCCCAACGACGCAGACGTTGTTCCTCGCCAAAAGCTTGATAAATTCGTATTGAACCGTGTTGGTATCCTGATACTCGTCGACCAAGATGTATTGGAAGTAGTTCCTCAATTTCTCCCGAAGGGCATCGTTTTCTTTTAAGAGCTTCACGGCGTAAAAGAGGAGGTCCCCAAAGTCGAGGGCGTTTAGCTCCTTCAGGCGGTTTTGGTAAGCCTCGTAAACGTCCCAAAAGTCCTCTATTTGGTCTATTGAATAGGTTTTGTCCTTGTAGGTGAAAACCTTGCTCCCCTCCTTGAACTTGTTTATCGCCTCCTCGTAGAGGTCGTCCTCGTATTCCACGTTTAGGTTTTTTAAGACCTGCTTTAGAACCCTTTTGGAATCCTCCCTGTCGAGGATTACGAAATCGGGTTTTATCCCTATATGCTTTCCCGCCAAACGGAGGAGTTTATTCGCCACCGAGTGGAAGGTTCCCGCCCACGGGAGGCTTACCCCGAGGGTGTTCTTTATCCTATCCTTTAGCTCCTTTGCCGCTTTGTTGGTGAAGGTTATGGCGAGTATCCTCTTGGGGTCGTAACCCTTTTGTATCAGATACTCCACCTTTGAAACGAGGGTTTTCGTCTTCCCGCTACCGGCGCCGGCAACTATTAAAAGGTTCCCTTCGAGGTACTTTACCGCTTCCCTCTGTTGGGGGTTTAACTCTTCGAGACCCACGAATGTGGGAATAATATAAAGAAACCCCGAAATGTGGAAGGATTTTGACCCCTTTAAGGTGCTCGTTCTAATAGGTTTTTCCGGTAGCGGGAAATCCTACATAGCCAAACGTTTGGCGGAAAAATACGGCTATACCGTTTTGAGGAGCGACGAGATAAGGAAACGACTCGCGGGGATAGACCCCCACACCTCCGCCAAAAGTGGTTTTGGCAAAGGAATTTATACCCCCGAGTGGACCAAAAAAACCTATCAAACCCTCGTAGAGGAGGCGAAAAGAATTGTCTCCCAAGGGGGTAAGGTGATACTCGACGCCACCTTTTTGAGGAAATGGCAAAGGGAATTGGTTTTAAGGCATTTCCCCTCGGCGGTTTTTGTATGGGTTTACACCCCCGAGGGGGTAATTGTAGAAAGGCTAAAAAACCGCAAAGGGGATATTTCCGACGCCGATGTTACCGTTTACAGGAAACAAAAGGAGATTTTTGAACCCCCGACGGAAAACCTCTTGACCTTCGTCGTGAGGGGGGACGGAAAGGATTGGGAGATTGAAAAATCTACTATTTTGAGTTTGAGGTAGG
>CAZNBH010000047.1:0-6264 GCA_964571355.1 uncultured Aquifex sp. | reverse complement strand
TTATGGATTCCTTCCTAAAGAGCGTAGAAACGCGGAGGATAAGGGAGAAAAAAAAGGAAAAGAAGAAAAGACCTTGCGACTTTGAAAGTTTGTTATACGACCTAAAAAACGAACTGTTGGAGAGGTATAAAGAGGCAAACGTTCCCTTTCCCTCCTACGATATTTCCGACCTGGCAAAGCTGTTCCCCTGCGATTACGTCGATGTGGTAAAGGTTTTGCTCTACCTCGAAAACAGCGGTATGGTTATGATAGTGGGAAAGAACGACCTCCCGATGGCGGAGTGGAAGGTGGAAATTCAGCCCCTTATACTGGATTTGATATTCGACCGATATAACTTCTAATGGAAAAATTTCTTAAGTTCCTCCTATTGTTCTTGGTCGTTTTTTGGAAACTTTTGAAGGATTTTTTCGAAAAGGGTTATACCTACCACGCGGGGGTTGTCGCCTTTTCCGCTTTTTTGACCCTCAACGCGGGTGTCGTCTTTTTGGGAACGATTTTGAAATATATCCCCGACAAGGAGAAAATAATCCACAAACTCTACGAGGTTTTTCCCAACATCTCCCAAGATGTGGTAAATCTACTAACCCAATCTATTGAAAACCTATCGGTGCAAACCCAAATCCTTACCCTCCTCTTGGTGGTTTTCTTCATAGGTAACTTTTTAAGGACTTTAGAGGTAGCCTTTTCCTACATAGCGGGGAAAAAACCCCGTCCCATTCCGTGGGTAAATTACCTCCTTCCCTTCCTCTTCGGGTTTTTGACGGTTTTTTACGGTTTTGTGGACGTTATTTCCGAAATGGTTCTCCACGCGGTGGAACGCTTCGGTTTCATATACCCCATAGCGGTAAAGGTTTTCCTGTACCTAAAGCTGGTAATCGATTACCTCATTTTCCCCCTCGGGTTGTCGATTATTTACTTCTTTTTGTCCCCCATAAGGATTGGGTTTAGAATAGCCTTTGCCACATCTTTGGTTTTGTCGGTATTTCTCAATCCCCTTAAGGTGTTCTTCGGATGGTATTCGACCCACTTTTTGTTAAAAAACCTAGTTCTCACCCCCTTTGCGGGAATTTTGGTTTTCCTAATTTGGATTTATACGGTTTCCATTTTTATCCTTTTGGGGTATAGGGCTATAGTTTTCCTCCACGGAGGGGGTAAAGGGGAAAAGGGGTAATCACTTTTTGAGGAGATTTACGGCAAATTCCTTGTTATTGTAGAGTTCTATCGAGTAGTTGTCCCAAAAAACGGTTGTTCCTATTACGATAAACTCCCCGCCGGAGGGGTGCTTATAAACAGCCCCCAAAATGGGTTTAAAACCTTTGTTGGACTTTGCGGTTTCCTCACCCTCTATAACCACCTCGGTGTTTTCACCTTCGAGGCTTACCGATGGGGTGCAGGCGAGGATAAGTTTTTCCACCCCGTCGTTGTACTTGTAAACCTTGGAGGTTACAACGAAGTATTTGTCCCCTTTGTGGTTGTTAACCTCATCGGTTACCTCGTCGGGGTTCATCCTCAAACCGAAGGCGGTGGCGAGGCTGTTTACGGTGTCGGCTATGTTGTCCTCGTTTTTGTAGTAGCCGAGGATGATAACCCTTTTGCCGTCTTTCACGAATTTCTTAACGTCCTCGACCTCCTTCTCGTTGAAGGCTATTTCGGGGTAGTTGAACACTATAACGTCGTAATCCTTGAGTTTTTCCCAATCGGTAACCTCGTCCACCTCTATGCCGTTCTCCTTGCAAACCTTTTGGAGGATGGAAAAGTAATAGTAGTCGGTAATGGTAAACTCCTGGTGGGTGTAATCCCAAGCCACTTTGGTCATTTTTTTACCTCCTCGTGTTTTGTTTTTGAAAGGAACCCTTTGGGGAAATTTTTGAAGGGAAGAAAAAACCCTTAAATGGACATAATTTCCTCTTCCTTAGCCTCGGCGAGGCTGTTAATCATATCAACGTACTTGTCGGTGAGCTTTTGAAGTCTATCCAAAAGGCGTCTTATTTCGTCCTCACTAACCCCTTCGAGGTCCTCTATTTTGTCCTTAGCCTCCCTACGGATGTTCCTAATCGCCACACGGGCTTCTTCCGCAAGCTTGTGGAGGAGTCTAACCATTTCGCGCCTACGCTCCTCGGTGGGAGGGGGTAGGGTTATCCTTATAACGTTCCCCTGAACGGTGGGATTAACGTTTAGGTATTCCCTTATAGCCTTCTCTATCTCGTTTACGGCGTTCTGGTCCCAAGGTTGAACCACTATTTGGTTGGGTTCGGGGACCATAATAGTGGCTATTTGCTTGAGGGGCATTTTCGAGCCGTAATAGTCGACCTTTATATCCTCTACCAACTTGGTAGAAGCCCTCCCGGTTCTAAAACCGGCGATTTCGTTTTTAAAATAGTCAACGGCCTTTTTCATAGAAGCCTCGGCTTCCCTAAAAATGGCTTCCACATCGGTAGGGGAGCTCATCCTCTATCCTCCTTGAGCGTTTTGTTTTTAAAAACCTTTACACCTAAGAATGTATAATATGTAAGCCAAAAGGTGGCTATCACCGAATAAAGACCTACCGTAAAGTGGACGAATTTAACCAGTCCCGCCAAGAGGGTTAAAAGCATAAAACCCCACAGGAGGATAAGGGACTTTATACCTATGGAGGTTGTAAACAATTCTTTAGCCTTTTTGAGATTTTCAACGAATTCTTTGCCACTTTTGGAGGCAAAAAGGGGGATATAAACCACATGTAGGATTACCGCCAACACCAAGCTCCAAAAAACGGTAAAGAGCAAAATCCCGTTTAGGGAGAGCTTTAGACCGTAAATCAGGTAGTTGTAAACGAAATAGGAAACTATCCCTTCGACGAAAAATACCAGATACAGCAAGAGGGCTACCACAAACCCCCAACGGGCAAACCTTTTAAACTCCGGAACGATATCGTCGAGGTTGCCGTGCAATCCGATGAGGTAAAGGGTGGCTATAAAAAACCCGGCTAAAACCCCTATGAGAGGGGCGAACATAAAGAGGAGGGTATAGTTTCCGAGCAATACGAGGAAGATAACGGGATTATCGAAGAGGAACTTAAAGGTTTCTTTAAAGGTTTCTTTCCACATCCTTAAGATATGTTATTTGCAACAACCTCCCACGCCTTGTAGGAACTCCTCACCCATCTACCCGCGAAGGTGTATTTAAAGCCGAGTTCCCCCGCCAGTTCCCTTATCCTTTCGAATTCCTCCTCGGTATATTCCTTTACCACCTCAACCTGTTTTTTGGTGGGTTGTAGGTATTGACCCACCGTGAGGATATCGCAACCCGCCTCCCTTAGGTCTTCCAAGGTTTTCCTTATATCGTCCCAGGTTTCTCCCAATCCCACCATTAGTCCGCTTTTGGTGTATATATGGGGGTAGTTTTCCTTTGCATGTTTTAAAACCCTTAAAGTCCAATCGTACCGTCCCCCAAGGCGGATTTTGGGGTATAACCGCTCAACGGTTTCTATGTTGCAGTTGAAAACAAATGGGTTTTCGCGCAAAACGATATCGACGAGCTCCGTTTTCCCCTGAAAATCGGGGGTAAGAACCTCGACCTTTGCCTCGGGAATTTCCCTTCTAATCTCCCTAATACATTCGGCGAAGTGGGAAGCCCCACCGTCGGGGAGGTCATCCCTCGTTACCGAGGTTATTACGATATACCTCAAACCGAGCCGTTTTGCCGCAAGGGCGAGATTTTTGGGCTCTTCGGGATTTAGAGGTCTAGGCTTTCCCTTTTTAACCGAACAGTAACGGCATCCCCTCGTGCATACGTCCCCCATTATCAAAAAGGTGGCCGTCCTTTTGGAAAAACATTCCCCTATATTGGGACATTTGCTCTCCTCGCACACCGTGTGGAGCTTTCCCTTTCTCAAAATCCTCTTTACGTCCGATAGGAGGGATAACCTAATCGGTTTCTTGTTCCTTATAAGCCCTTCCGACATGGGGAAAGGAAAAGTTTAAAACCCAAAAGGGAGAATAAGGAAAAGAAGTTCCAAAAATGGGGAATTAATCGAACTTCAACCTATTGGTGGGTATTTTGAACACGGGACCTATGATGTCGGGACCCGCCTCGAGGTTTTCCATCCACTCTATAACCTTCATTACGTTGTCGTGCCCTTTGATGATGGCGCCGTGTTGGGGGGCAATTATCTCTATACCAAAGCTTTCGTCCAATTCGCGGAGCATTTTGGCATAGGGCTTGAACACCTGCTTACCCCCCATAAACCTCTTTACATAGGGTTCAACGTATTCCTTTAGGTGTTTTTCTATATCGTCCCCGGGGTTTACAAATTCGTAGGGTGCTCCAAAGCTAAAGAACATATCGCCGCTAAAGAGTATTTTTGAAACGGGGTCGTAAAACTGGAAGTTACCGGGCGAGTGCATAAAGTGGGCGGGCAGTATGAAAATATCGCTATCGCCGAGCCTCAAAATCCCACCTTCGTCCTCGAGACCCTTTAAACGGGGCTCTACATATCTATCGAGCCCGTAGTGGGGAATAAACCTTAGCCACCACTTGGAAATAATCGCTATAGCGTTGGAGGTCATAAGCCAGCCGTTTATACCGGCGACTATATCGGGGTCTTGGTGGGATAGGAAAATATATTCCAAATTTTGAATACCTATTAGGTGGGCTATATCGGAAAAGAGCGGTTTAAAAAGCTTGTGTCCGCCGGGGTCTACCAGCATACCCTTTTGGTTATCGACAACGAGGTAAACGTTCGATTGAACCATTTGACCCTGCCCGTAGTCTTCGAGCAGGAGGAATTTATGTTTTCCGTCGTCGTAAAGTACCCTTTCGGGGGAAACCGTCATTTGCTTTTCACCTCCTTAAGTTTCTAATTAATAACAATATTGGGATTTTAACAACCGATTTAGCCATTAGAGAACCTGCAAAAAGTTTTCCGCAAAGGGGATTATTTCTAACTTTATGGAAAAAGAACCGCGGAAAATTTTGCAATTGGATATAAAAACCCTAAACGCGTGCGTTCAATGCGGGCTTTGCAAAACGGTTTGTCCAACCTATAACGTGGAATACGACGAAGCCTATTCCCCCCGCGGTAGGATACTGCTTGCAAAATCCCTTTTGGAGGGAAAACTAAAACTCTCCCCCGAGGTGGTAAAAAGATGGGACGAGTGCACCCTTTGCAGGAACTGCGAAAACATCTGCCCCAACGGTGTGGAGTACAAGGAGCTTCTGGTCCACGTAAGGGAGGAGGTAAACGAAAACCTCGGAAGGGATTGGATTAAATACCTCGGCTTAAAACCCCTCACCTACCAGGGGAGCAAAGTCCAAAAGGTAGCCCTGAAGGTGGGGGCTATTATTTCCAAACTCTTTTTGGGAAAGAGGGACACCATCCCGGTGGTGTTTCCAACCGGCGCGGTTAAATACTTCCCCAAACCGAAGCTCGACGCCCAAAACCTTAGGGGGAAAATCTTTTTACCAAAGGAAACCCCAAAGGGAACCCTTATCTTCTTCCCCGGTTGTATGTACGAAAACTTTTACACCCAAACGGCGGAAAATGTGGTTCTAATCCTCCAAAAGTTAGGTTATAGGGTGATAGTTCCCGACGGGGTTTCCTGTTGCGGAGGACCCCACCTGTACAGCGGTTTTACCGATATGTTTGAACAACTAAAGGCAAAAAATACAGAGGTATTTCTCCGATTAAAGGAAAAATACAACGTTGACGGTTTGGTGGTTGTATGCCCGACCGGTGGGGGCACCTTTAAGGAGGACTACGAATTACCCTTCCCCGTTTACGAGCTGGTCGAAATTTTGGATAAGGAAATGCCCGAGCTCCGCTCGGGGAAGGGTGAAAAGGTGACAATCCACTACCCGTGCCACGCCTACACCGCCATGAAGCTCGACGTTTCGGTCTTCGACAGGGTTGTAAAAAAGGACAAAAATACCGAACTGGTAAAGGGTGAGCTAAACAAGAGCTGTTGCGGATTTGCAGGAATGTTTTCGGTAAAAAACCCCGAACTCTCCCAAAAAATCCTAAAGAGAAAAATGGACGACTTTAACAATAGCGGGGCTCAAAAGATACTGACCTCATGCCCCGGGTGCGTTCTCCAGCTGAACGAAGGTGCTATAAGGTATGCCGATAAACTTGAGGTTGAACACATAGCGGACTTTATCGCAAAACGCTTTATAACCGAGGAGGATAGAAAGATTTACGCGGAACTTTACGAGGAAATAAACCTTTGAAAATCGGGGCGGCGGGACTTGAACCCGCGACCTCTGGCTCCCGATGCCAGCGCTCTG
>CAZNBH010000046.1:0-6389 GCA_964571355.1 uncultured Aquifex sp. | reverse complement strand
ATTTAAATTTCTGCACCTCCAAAGGTTTTTTTAATGAAACTTTTTATCCAATAATGGTTGAAAAAATATCCGAACTCGGCGAGTTCGGTTTGATAGAGCTCCTAACGGAGGGGATAAAAAACGAGAACCCCAACATCGTTAGGGATTTCGGAGACGATACCGCCTTTGTAAGGATAGGGGAAGAAATATTTCTCTTTACGGTCGATACGATGGTCGAAGATGTTCACTTTTTGAGGTGGTATAACCCCGCCGACATAGGGTGGAAGTTGGTTTCGATAAACGTCAGCGATATAGCGGCAAAGGGTGGAAAACCCCTCTACGGGCTAATAACCACCGTTTTACCCCCCGAGTTGGAAATAAGTTGGGTAAAGAAACTCTACGGTGGTATATCCCAAGCCCTCAAACATTATAGGTTTTCCCTTATAGGGGGAAACACCTCGAGGGGGGAAAAGATTTGCCTCGACCTATCCCTAGTGGGGAAAGCCCAAAGGGTCGTTTTCAGGGATACCCCGAAGGTGGGGGATACCCTTTGGGTGAGCGGAACTTTGGGGGACAGCCGTGCCGGTTTGGAAATCCTCCTATCGGGTAAAAAAGATTTAAAACCTTTCGAGGAAATCCTTGTAAAAAGGCATCTACGGCCGGTGGCGAGGTTGGATTTGTCCCCCGTAGTGGAAAAGTATGCCAACGCCTCTATGGATATAAGCGACGGGTTTCTATCCGACCTCGGGAAGATGGTAAAAAACTTTACCGCCGAGGTTTGGGTGGAAAAACTCCCCCTATCGGAGGAGCTAAGGAGGTATTGTTCCCAAAAAGGGAAAAATCCCTATGAATACGCCCTTATAGGGGGTGAAGATTACCAGCTCCTCGTGAGTTCCGATAAGGATTTATCCCCTTACGGGTTTACGGCGGTTGGAAAAATCCTTTCGGAGGGTAAGGGTGAAATAGTCGACAAAAAGGGGAAAAAATTGGAAATCAAAGGTTTCGACCACCTAAGGGGTTAACCCCCCTGTTCCTCTTCGTTGAATAGGAAGGTTTCGAGTTCCTTTGCAGCTTCGGTTGCCTGTTCGGGGGGAACAAGCGCGGGAAATATGGCAACCGCCACGTTGGGGTCTTTGAAGAGTTTTTGAGCCAAAAAGTTTTGGATTTCCTCCAACTCCTCCACCGATAGGTTGGTTCTCAAAACCTCTTCGATGGATTTATCGGTTGCAAAAAACCCTACGAGGGCAAAGGGTATCGCAACGGTTTCCTTTTCGTTAGCCATTACTAAACCTCCTTTTGTGTTGGTTGTTAAAGAAATTTTAAATCCATTGGCTTAGTTTTGTCGCTATCGGGGTGTAGAGGAAAGCCTTCGGATGTTCGGTAGGTTTACCAAGTAGCCATCCCTGAACGAGGTCGGCTCCGAGCTCGTGAACGACCCTTAGCTCCTCGGGGGTTTCCACACCCTCGGCTACAACCAGCATATCGTTGGCGTGCGCCAGGTTTATCAGGTAACGGGTTATATCCCTCTTTACCTTGTTCTCGTGAATACCCCGAACAAAGACCATGTCGATTTTTATGATGTCGGGCATTATTTCCAAGAACCTGAACAGACTATCCTCACCGGTTCCTATATCGTCGAGGGCTATCATTATCCCGAGATTTCGCCACTCTTTAACGAGTTCCTTGAGCTTTTTTATATCGAAACCGGCGTATTCGGTAATCTCGACCACTATCTCCTGAGGGCTTATCTGATACTTTTCCAACAATTGAAACAACCTTTCGGAGGCTTTTGTAACGTTTTGCAACGATTCGGGGAAGAAGTTTAAAAACACCTTTATAGGGGGTGGTATTTCCTCCTTCTTCTTTTTTAGGGCTTTTTCACGGCAAGTCCAATCGATGGTCTCCAAAATCGGTTTTGCGAACTTCATGAGGTAGTAAATGGGAAGTTTTCCCCTGCAGAGGGCTTCGAAGGCGTAAATTTCAAAGTTCCTAATATCCACTATCGGCTGAAAAACCGGGTAGAGACTCTCGAGAATTTCCTTCCGTTGGTAGATTGTAAACTCCTCTATTAATTTATCGAAGGTCTTGAGGTTCAACATCGCCCTTATAAGGTTGGCTTTGTTTTCGAGAAACTGCTCGTTCGGTATATAGGTGAGTCTTAAATCCTTTAAAAATACCTTGTTTAGTTCGGTCAGCTTGTCTATTATCGTTTCCTGGTTGTCGTCGTCGCCGTTTCTCACGTCGATAATGTAGGTTCCCCCCGCGTAGGGCTTTACGACAAACCCCAACTCCTTTAGGTTGTCAAGGAGGGCTTGCCTGTTTAAACCCGGATAGTAGATTAAAAAGGGCATCTTTCAATCAATTTAATGATAAACGGGACGTTTTCAAATAGGAGTTGCCACCAGAACCCTCGGGTTCCCCGCGAAGTCCTCTATAAACTCGACCTCCCAATTGTGGGTTTTAAAAACCTTTTCCAATAGGGGTTTTTGGAAAGGTTCGAACTCCAACGCGAGGAAACCTTCCTTTTTTAAAATCCCCTTGCAGTATTGGGCAAAAAAGGTGTGGAATTTAATCCCCCCCTTTCCCCCGAAGAGGGCTACGGGGTTTTCGTGCCTTAGCTCGGGGGGAAGTTTATCCCTGTCCTCTTCAGCTATATAGGGGGGGTTGGAAACGATGAAGTCAAACCTTCCAAAGTTTTCAAACCCCGAAGGGCATAGTTTAAAAATATCCCCTTCCAAAAGGGTAAGTCTGTTTTCCACACCGTGGAGCTTTGCGTTTTCGAGGGTATTTTTTACCGCCGTAGGGTCTACCTCCACCCCCACCATTTTTAGGTTGGGAAATTCCAACAGGAGGTTTATAGAAATACAACCCGTTCCCGTTCCGATTTCGAGACCTTTCATTTTTTCCCCTTGGGGGAACTCCTCGGCTATTTTTCCCATTACGGTTTCGAGTAGCAACTCGGTTGCCGGTCGGGGGGAAAGGACTTTGGGAAACACCTTAAAGGTTCTCCCCAGACAATCCCATTCCCCCAAGAGGTGGGGAATAGGAACCCTTTCCTTGCAACGTTTTTCCAAAAGTTCTTCCAACCTCTTTTGGTCTTTGAACTCTTCATTTTCCTTTATAGGTATTAAGGAGGGGTGGATACCCAAAAGGTGGGCTATTAAAAATAGGCAGTCCCCCCTGTAGGTCTCTATTCCGCAATTTTTTAGATACCTCTCGCAGTGTTTAAGAACTTGGGAAACCTTCATGGGGTAAGGCAATAATTTTCCCTATGCGGGTCGGTTTTGTTTACGACGATAGGTATTTGCTCCACCATCGGGAAGGTCATCCGGAGAACAAATACCGCCTCGAGGCGATTGTCGAGGGTATGTCGGAAAGGGGGCTCCTATCTAAGGTGGAACTTGTGAAACCTTTCCAAGCCGATGCCGGGCTTATCTCCCTAAACCACGACCCCCAATATATAGAGGAGGTGATTTACTCCTCCCGTTCGGGGGAGGGGTGGTTCGACCCCGATACCTACTACAACGAGTTCACCTTTCTATCGGCTTCCCTCGCCGTTGGCGGGGTCGTGGGGGCTATAGACCTGATACTCGACGGACAAATAGAGGGGGCTTTTTGCGCCGTAAGACCGCCGGGGCATCACGCCGAATACGCCAAGGCTATGGGTTTTTGCATATTCAACAATATCGCCATCGGTGCGAAATACCTACTCAAAAAGGGTTTTGAAAGGATTTTCATAGTCGATTTCGACGCCCACCACGGAAATGGAACACAGCACGCCTTTTACGAGGACGGGAGGGTTTTCTACTTTTCGACCCACCAATACCCCTTCTACCCGGGGACGGGCTCGGCGGAGGAGCGGGGAGCGGGTGATGGCTACGGAACCACCTTAAACGTACCTATGCCCTTCGGGGCGGGGGATGACCTATACAGGCAAGCCTACGGGGAGACCCTCGTGGCGGCGGTAAAGGGTTATAAACCGCAGTTTTTGCTCGTTTCGGCGGGCTACGACCTCCACGCCGAAGACCCCCTCACCGGTTTGGAGGTCTCCGACAAGGGGGTGGAATTTATAGTGGAGACCATAGTGGGTCTCTCGAGGGATTTGAAAATCCCCGTTTTGTTCACCCTCGAAGGTGGTTATAACCTCGACGTGTTAAAAAGGCTCGTCCCCCGAACGGTTGAAATAATGTTAAATTCCTAAAGCTGTTCCTTTCTATTTTCCCTAAATCCCTTAAAGGGTAATTTTTAAACTAAAATGCCCAACGCCGTTTTAGGGGGTGGAAAGATTAAACTCCTCGGAAGGTTCGAAGTTTTGGAAAAACTCGGAGAGGGTAGGTTCGGAAAGGTCTACAAGGTCAGGGATATATTCAGCGGAAGGATTTACGCCCTAAAGGAGGGAAAGGATAGGGTCTTTTCGAAAACCCTCCTAAACGAGGCTCAAAACATTTTGCTCTTAAACCACCCCCACCTGGTGAAGCTCCACCACTACTTTACCTCCAAAAGGGACGGGAAGATTTACCTCCTCTACGAGTTCTGCAACGGAGGTGATTTAAAACAGTACGTGGAACGCAAAGGGGGAAAATTACCCTTTGAGGAAGCGATAGAAATCTTAACCCAAGTGGCGGAGGGGTTGGATTACCTCCACCGCCACGGGTATATCCACCTCGATATAAAGCCGGAAAATGTTCTATCGACCATAAAAGACCAAAAAAGGGTTTGGAAGTTGGGGGATTTCAGCCTCCTCAAGCCGAGGGGATTTTACGGAATATTGGACGTAAAGGGGACGGTCGGTTATATAGCCCCCGAGGTCTTTAGGGGGGAAATCCACCGCAGTAGCGATATCTATTCGCTCGGTTGTTTGCTCTACTATATGCTCGAGGGACACCACCCCTTCAGGGGGGAAACCCCGCAGGAGGAACTGCAAAAGAATAAAAGGGGGGTTGTCGAACCCCCTTCCTCCCTCCCGAAGGGCTTCGAACCTATATTTATAAAGATGGTTAAAATTAATCCCTTCGAAAGATACCGCACGGCGGGAGAACTCCTCAAAGCCTTAAAAAAGATGGGGTAGAAAAAAATGCTGGATGTCCAAATAGCCACCAATATGAACATAGGGGATAAGCAGAATTTCGAGGATAGAATCCTCTTTTTGGAGGATAAAGACCAAAAGGTCTTCGCCATAGCCGACGGTATGGGGGATAGCGGTTTTGGCGCCGTTGCAGCCGAAAAAGCCCTCGAGGTTATAGAGCGAAATTTCCCCCTCAAGGAATTCGACAAAGAGGAGATAGAGGAAATCTTCAAAAAGGCGAACAAGGAGGTTATGAACACCGTTTACGAAATGGGGGGTATTAGCGGAACCACCCTATCGGCGATGTTCCTAAAGGGGGACAACTTCATCATAGGACACTCGGGGGACAGCAAAATATACCGCTACCGCAGGGGGGAACTAAAGCAGCTCACCGAGGACACCGTGGAGGAGAGAAAGGGAAGGAAAAAGGTAAGGGCTCTCGGAACCGATTGGAACCCCCCGATAGTTATAAAGAGGGGTAAGGTCCTCCCCGGGGACATATACCTCCTCGTCTCCGACGGGATAGAGAAACTTTTAACCTTCGAAGAACTTAAGGAGTTTTTCAACCAATACGCCGACCAAGGGGTGGAGGAGTTAAGCGAAAGGTTGAACTTCCTCTTTAAGACCTCCAAAAGGAAAAAGAACATCGAAAGGGACAATATCGCCTATATCCTATTTAAGGTTTGAGAAAAAGCTTTTATTATTACCTCGGCGGTTTTTCTTCCCTTTACAGCCTCCCATAGCGGGATTTCTATCCCGTAGTAGAGCCCGGCAAGCCCTCCCGCTATGGCTCCGACCGTATCGGTATCCCCGCCGAGGGAAATAGCCTTTACCAATACCCCTTTAAAGGTATCCCCCTTTAAAAAACTCCAAAGGGAGTTTTCCAAGGCTTCCACCACGTAAAAGCCCTTACCGAGGTCTTCCTCCGAGAGGTTTAACAAAATTTCGGGGTTTAAAACCCTTTCAAAGTGTTTTAACTCCACCCCGTAGGGGTGGCTTTGGTAAAATTCGAGAGCCTCCTTTACCCCCTCTATGTAGGCTTTTCCCTTGGGCAAGCCTTCGAGTAGCTTCCACACCACAAAGGTGTAAATCCCGCAGGCGACCTTCGAACGGGGGTGGGCGTGGGTGATGGCGGAGATATTGTGAACGAACTCCAAGCCCGCTTCGCGGGGAAATTTGTAATAGGAGTAAATCGAGGCGGGGAGTATCCTCATAAGGGAGCCGTTTCCGTTATCCCACTCATCCCTACCCCCCGCCTCCAAGGGGGGGATACCCCTTTTTAGGTTTTCCATAGCCCTCGAGGTGGTTCTACCTATATCTATAGCAATCCCATCGGGGGTAAAAA
>CAZNBH010000045.1:0-6409 GCA_964571355.1 uncultured Aquifex sp. | reverse complement strand
CCCGACTTGGAGGAGGAATATAAAGAATTTTTAGAACTCCGAAGGGAATTAGCTAAAGAAATTTCCGAATTTAATGCAAAAGTCGAGGAAATAAAAGAGGCTAAAAAATACGAGGCTAAGGAGATTTCGGATAAAGAAATCGAGGAAATACACCAAAAAGTGGAGGAACAAAATCGACCTAAAGGGTTTTTAGGGAAACTTTTAAAGAAAATTATCGGAAAAGCAGAAAATGAAGAGCTAACATTTAAGGAAAAACAAAAAGCTTTGGTTAGATTACAGCTTAAGGCTTTAGGTTTTAAACCTGACGATAAAATCGCTATAGTTTTAATTAAAAGTGGCGAAAAACCCGAACAAAAAATAGTTTTTGCAAGGAAAATTTACGATGAGGATAAACTCCTAAATTATTTGTCCTATAAAAATAGTAAAGGTTATAACGTTTATTTCTCTATCCATAAGCTGAAACCGACTGCTAAATCCCGCAAAAAGCGGGATTTTTGCGAAAAACAAAATGTTATAGCCTTAGACATCGATGGCGATAAACTTGGCGTAAATGGTTTAGAGCTACTTAAAAGAATAATTAAGGAAGAAAATTTGCCCGTTCCTACTTTAGTAGTAAAAACAAGTGCAGAAAACTACCAAGCATATTGGGTTTTAAAAGAACCAATAGAGGCGGAAAAAACGGAGAGAATAGTCCAATCTATAGCCAAAAAATACGGCTTAGATTTTGTTCAAGATGTTAGCCGAGTAATGCGTTTATCGGGATTTTTTAATCGAAAACCAAATAAAGGAAATTTTGTTTCTATAGTCCATAAAGGGAACGCCGTAGATTATGAACCCTTTAAAAGGTTTCTACCTAAACCAAAACCCCCGCAGGTAGCCCCGAAGGTGGAAAAGAAAGCCGAGCAAATAAATTACATTGAAACGGCAATAAATAGCCCTAAGTGGAGCCTTGAAGCGTATAGGGGTTTAGTTTGGGCTTTCTTAAGTTATGCCCTCGAAGATTATAGCCCCGATGGTGTAAGCAATTCTTTGGTTATTAAAGCTCTAAATAGTATTAAGGACTTTTTAGAAGCTTTCCAAGCGGGCAAATTTAGAGTTCGCTCTATGAGCGAGTTTGAATATGCGATAGCCGATAGGGTTAACAAAAGTTTGGAAAGCGAGGTTCCACCTAATAAGAGATATGCAATAATTAGGCATCTACTTACCTTAAGTGTAGATAAAATTAGACCAGAAAAACTAAAAAGGTCGCCTAAATATCCGATAATAACCGCCTCTAAAGTAGTTTTTGGAGAATATAACCCGCAAAAGGTAGGTAAAGCGGAGTATTTAACCCAACAAGATAAAGCCCTAATGGAGCGTATCCGAAAAGGATACGAGGATTTAGGAACAACATTTGTTGAAGAAGTAGAAAAGGAAGCCCAAAAAATGGCTGAAGAATATGAAAAAGAGATAACCGCTAAGTGGAAGAATAAAGAAAAACCCCTAAAGGTTCTTGAAGAAAGACCCCAAAAAGGTAAAAAAATGAAAGAAAACAAACCTAAATTGGAGGAAAACAAAGATATTTTTGAGGAAGACATAATAAAACAAAAGGCAAAGGAAAGAGCCGATGAAATAGCCCAAAGATTTGGAAATCCTCTAAGTGGTAAAAGGCGGAGGCGTCGCCGTTAGATTTCCCCTAATTCGCCCTCTTAAGGCGGAGCGAAGCTCCGCCGTCGCCGTGGGGTTTAAATTTTTCCCCCTTAAGGACCCCCTTGATTTTTTTCCCATTTTTTGGTATTTCTGAATGTAGACCAAGTCGTGGGGGTGAAGGCGTGAAAAGAAAAGTCATAAAACTCTATCTCGGATTGGGGAAATTAATAACCTAAAGGGCTATACCCCCACGGCTTGGTCTGTCGGCGGGGGAACAAACAAGGAACCTCGGTTCCTTGCCCCGCCGACGCCTAAAAACCTTCTAAAAGAAATTAAGCCTTCCAAACGAGTAGCGGACCTCCTAAAAAGGTCGAAGTTCCTCAAAGAGTTTGTAAAGGACTTTTTAAGGACCTTAGAGAGGAAAGAACTTAAAAAGGCTTTATTCCTTATAAAGGAATTAGATAGGAGGACCTTAAATTACACCCTAAAGGCGTTAAGAGAACGGGAATTAACCGCCGAAGAGTTTAAGGAATTAAGAAATTACCTTTATAGGTTATATAGTGAATTTCATAAGGCTTATTCCCGTTGGGAAGAAGTTATTAAAGCCTTAAAAACCCATAGTTTGGCAAAGCTCCCCGAAAAAAAAGTTAAACTTCCTAAAGCGTTTTTAAAGGCTCTGCAGGAGGCTTTAAGGGAAGGAAGGAAACCGCCGAAGGGATATAAATACCTCCACTATAGGGTAGCCCTCTTTTTAAATCAAAATTTCCAAGTGGTGGACGCCCGCATAGTAGCCACTAAAAACACCCGCTTAAAGTTTATAGAAAGAGCAAAAAAACAAAATCTTTTTATTTTGATAACGCCTAATCCCGTAAAAATCCCCCAAGAGTTTTGGAAAAAATACAAATTAACGCAAACGGCAAAGGGAAGAATAGCCCTTATAAAGGAATATAAGCTTTTAAACGACGAAAACACCTTTATAGTGGAACTCCTATTAGATATAGATAGCCCCTATAAGGAAGTAAAGAAGGCGGTAAAAGACCTTTTAAGGGATTTAGGAATAGAAAAGGACCCGTTCCAAGTGAAATTAATGCAAACGGGTTCGGGAAATGCCCGCCTAATAATTCCCTTAGAGGTAAATTTCTTAATAGGTAATACGAAAAATGGCGATAATGGAGATGCGGTCTTTAACCCTACGAAAAAACACTTTAATGGGCATACGCACCTACAAAACCTAAAAGAGGTATTGGCAATAATATCGGCATACCTCCAAAGGAAAGGGTTGAATGTGGACCTTACATCGGTGGACCGAATAAACCACCAAGTATGGGACCCTTCCGCCCACCCCAAAAAGGGGAAATACGAAATAAAAGAGGTGGTCCCGACGCTAAGGAAGATAACCCCCTATAACCTTTATAGGAGGGTAAAGAAACTCCAAAAGGAACACCAACTTTATACCCTTAAAAGGGGAAATAAAGAAATAAACCTAACTACCTACTTCGGGTGGAGACCCGAATATAAACCCTCCCAAAGGGCAAAGGTTATAAGGGTTCCCAAGTTCATAGTGGAACGCCTAAAGGATAGGGCTATAGTAAGCCTCGAAGAGGATATAAAGCTCCACTATTGGAAAAAAGCGGTAAAGAGCTTAGCCGAAAAACACAGCTCCCATAGGTTTATCCACGTGATAATTCCCGCCGTAGGTTGGGCTTTGTATTTAGGCTTAGACCGCTACGAGGTGGAAAACTACCTAAAAGAGGTTCTAAGCGATAGGGATAGCCGAAAAACCGAAAAGGATATAGATACGGCGTTTAGGGTTGCCAACGAATTGGAATTCAACCTCCCCAAAAGGGTCCGTTCTTTAAATTTCGAAACCCTCTTAAGGAGTGTTTTAGAACACCTCCTAAAAGGTGGAGAGGTATCTCGACAGGAGCTCGTAGAGCTTTTAGGAAACCAAAAGTGGTTAACCGACCTAATAATGAATGCCCTCGTAAAGGTGGGCTTGGTAGAGGCGGAGTTTATAAAGGCGGGGAGGGGTAGACCCCGTAAGGTATTCCGCCTAACGGAAAAAGGTAAGCAGGTCGCCCAAGAGCTAACCCCCAAAGTTGTTAGCGAGGTTTGGAGGGTTGCTATAGGGCAAGATTTTTCCGCAAAGGAATTTAGCCCTAATAATAACTCGCCGAAGGCGAGCCTTAAGGTGGAGGTTGGTTCCTTAGCCAGCCCTTCGGGGGAAAACAAACAGGGCTTGAGAAACTTGACAAAAATGGAGGAAGAGTCAGCCCATAAGGCGGGTTGCGTTGCACAAATGGGAATTGCAAAGAAAGGAGCCCCCGAAAGGGAAGAGGAGAAAAAGGACCCGCAAAGGGAAGGGAAAAAAGAGGAACCCCCCCGAAGGAAGGAAGAAAAACCGCCGACAAAGGGAGGAACAAAACGAAAGGCGGAGGAGCTGTTAAACAGGTTGCGGAAAGGAAGGAGGAAAAGAGGCGGGACGGAGAGCATAGGCGACATACTTGGGTTGGACCCGCCCCTCTAAGGGGTTATTAAGAGGCTAAAATCCTTCGGGGGTTATTAAGAGGCTAAAAACCCTTGGAGGGTTATTAATAGGCTAAAATCCCCCGCGGGGGTTATTATATAGGCTAAAAAAGAAATCCTTAAGATTAAGGTAGGAAATCGGTAGGCTAAAAATCCCCCCAAAAGGTTGGGAAATGCGGTTGTGGCGCCCCTTAAAGGTTAGATAATTAGTAGTCTAACTAACATAGGTCCACCCCCGAAAGGGGGAACCCTTAAAGGGTTAGCACTTAATAACCCAATCCTCATACCAAGGTTTATCGGGTTCCCAATCGGGGAAGAGGAGACGGCGAAGGGCAACAATATCGGTTCCGAGAAGTCCCAAAAGGGGATAAGAAAGTATAGAGTCTCTCCATTCGTGGTAAGGAAGTAATTTTTTCTTAGTGCGGAGAATAGGGAATAAACGTTCCAAAATAAGGATTTCCTTCCATTTTTGCTTAAAAAGGTAGAAAATCTCCCTAAAAATTTGAGCCTTTTTAATGGTTTTATAATTTTTAGCCTTAATAAGGTATCGTTCAAGGTCTTGGGAGTTATGTATTTCCTTTTTAAAATTATCGTCAAATTCGATAGGAAGGTAGCCTAAACTAACAGATTTTTTATTAAAAGACCACTCACGGGGTTCATCGTTTTCTCTATCGAGCCTTTTAACTTCGTATTTTTCCTTTCTAATGTTTTCACCCAAAATAATACCAAACCATTTGAGGTAAAAATATTTACGTATTTCCCCTTTTTTGTTCTTTTTTTGTAAAACCAAATAATGTATATAGAGCCCATCGAGCTTGGTAAGTAAAGCAGTTTTGGAAATGAAGGAAAGCCACTCAACGGCGTCGGGGCATAAAGGAGCTTCCCAGCAAAGCCTCCCCGTATCGGGGTCTATGTAATCGTGGTTAAATTTAATAAAATCGAAAAGGCTTTTAGGTCTATATCTATCGTCCAGTTGTGCATCGCTCCAATCGGGTAAAGGGATATACTTATAGAGGTTGTCAAAGGAAAATTTAACCTCGAGGTGGTTATCTAAAAGCCACCTACTAAGGTCGAAAAATTCCTCCCAAACCTTACGGAGTTTATTCTCCAATCCCCGTCGGGGGTCCAAAATAGTTAGATTACCCATTATCTAACAATTGTAGCACCACCCCCGCAAAGGGGGTAAAAAATAAGGGTTCTAACTATTTTGGTTTTTTTCTATTTTCTCAACCTCGTCGAGAATTGCCTTAAGGGTTTTAGAAAGAAAGAGGTTTCCATCGTAGTATTTTAAAGTGAACCTAATACGTTCTTTTAAACATTTTGTTTTATGCTTAGCCCGTTTGCATAAGCTTTTAACTAAACACTCGAATAGGGCATTTTGGTTTAGTTCCCATTTTTGGGAACCTTCCTTTTCAATCCTTTTATTGGTAATTGCAAAACAAAATAAAATTTCCTTAGCGTATCGAGTTGCTATAGCCTTTTCCTGTTTAAGTTTTCGTTCGAGTTCTTTACGTTTCCTTTTAAGTTCCTCTATTTTGCGTTCGATTTTCTCGTAAAGTTCCTTAATGTCCCGCATTCTTTATAAGAAATTATTTCCCCTTAAGTGGGAGAAAAAAAGAAAATCCCTTTAGGGGAAAATAAAAGGAGGAACCCTTTAGGGGGAACTTTAGCGGGATTGGTCGCCCTATAGTGGAAAAGCACGCCTACGCATCGCCTTCGGCGATGCTTCGGCGTGAAAAAAGAGGCTGAAATGTAAGGAAGGGCTTTGCCTCCCAAAGCGGGTCCGCCTAAATTAATGCTCCACGGCGGACGGCGGAGCATACGCTCCGCCTTAAGAGGGCGAGGGGTGGGTTATGGAAACAATACACGCTATAGGGGACTTTGGGTGGTTTAGCCAAAAGAAAACGGCACCCTCGTATGGGTCCGTTTTTAAAGCATTAAAAGCCCACTATAGGTATGTAAAAAGCAAGGCTTCCGCCTTTTGGAACGATAATTTCAAAGCTCTCCTATCTAAGGGGAAGGAGGAAATAGCAAAAAGGTGGGATAGCCGAATAGCCTTAAAGTTTTGGGTTGCGGTCCCGAAAGATTGGGACGAGGGAAAGGCTCTAAAAAGGGTTGTGGCTTTCGTTTCGGAGCAGTTAAACATACCGCCTAAAAATATTTCCGCATATTTCCACCCGCACCCCCGCAACCCGCACGTTCACCTAATTATTTATCCCCGTAATAGGGAAGGTAAAAAGCTCCGTATAAACCG
>CAZNBH010000044.1:0-6423 GCA_964571355.1 uncultured Aquifex sp. | reverse complement strand
CTCCATACGGTGTTTTCCTACGATAGCCTCGGAAAACCCCAAGAGGTTGAAAAGGTTGCAAAGGACCTCGGGGTGGAAAAGGTTTTTATCACCGACCACGACAGGTTTGATATAGAAAAACTCCTCCCACCTTCGGAGGTTCTCGTAGGCGGTTGGGAGTATCAGGATGAGCGCTACGGACGCCTGTTAAAGCTCGCCGGAGGGCGCTTTACGGTAATAGCCCACCCCAACAACCCGAAAAAAGAGCTCTACCGCTGGAGGGGCGAATACGAAAAGGACTTTTTCTACGAGCTTATAGACTTAAAGGACGTTCTAGTCGTTTCCCCTTTATGGCTCAAACTTTACTTTTTTGTCCGCTCGCTGTTCCTTTACCCCGTTAGGGGCTTGAAGGTTTTGGATTTTTTTCCAAAGCTTATCCCCCTTCGGGGGTGGATAGAGACCTACCTCTCCCGAACGGGCGGGGAGCTTCCAATAATAGGGGGGCTCGACCACCACGTGAAGCTAACCTTTTGGGAAAAACCCAAAAAGTTCTTTTCCGTTCCCCACTACGGGTGGAGTTTTTACATCCTCCAAAACCGAACCTTCGACGGGAACGGTATCTTTGAAAACCTCAAAAGGGGAAACTTTTACCTATCCCTTTGCAACCACCGTTTGGAACGCGAGGAAAATTTTGTCCTCTCAAGGGGAAAAACCCTAACCTTTTGCCACAAAGGGGACGGAACGGTTTCGGTAAACAACTGCGGGAAAATAGAGAGGGGAACCCTAATAGTTGCGGTTTATAAGTACCTCTTCCGATTGGGAAACCTCTACTTTGGTCTCACCCCTATAGGGGTCTTCCGAGTTTCCAACCACGAAAAGGAACGGGAATAAAGAACCCCCTTAGGGGTAGATATTCTTTAGGTATTCCAACGAGAGGTTGAAGAGTTTTCTAGCCTTTTCCCTTATTTGTTCCTTCTGTTCGGTGGGTATACCTTTGTCGTTCAGCAAAAAGGAGGTTACCTTCCCCCTCACGTAAGCCCTGTAGGCTTTGTAGAAGTTCAGCAACGGGTAAAACTCCTCGTCCCTTTCCCCCATAAGGGTCTTATAAGCTTCCTCGTAAACCTTGGCGAGGTCTCCCTTTCCGAAAAAGTCGAGTTCCATCGAGAGGAAACACATATCGTTTATAACGTCGCCGTAACGGAAACGGTCGTTAAACTCTATACAGTCGAAGATGCAAATACCTTCGTCCAAAAAGGCGACGTGTTCGAGCCTTATATCCCCGTGTCCGTCTCGGATTTTGTTCTCCTCCACCCTTTTTAGGAACAGCTTTTCGTAGTCCCTATAAAAGCGGTCGGTTCTCTCCTTAATTCCCTCGTAGGTTTCCCTATCTATCGATATACCTATAAAGGGTTTGGTCTGCTCAAAGTTCTCGTCGGTGTTGAACTTTATAACCTCTATCTTCCCAAATTCGGGAACGGCTTTTGCCCTTTGATGAAACTCCCCGACCCGAAGGGCAACCTTTTTTATATCTTCCTCCGAAACCTCGTTTAGCCTATGTAGGAGCAAACGCCCTTCGGGGATGTATTTCATCTTTACGGCGTATTCGACCACGTTCCTATCCGAGCCCAAAACGTACTTATTCCCCTCTTTGGATATCGGAACAACCCCTTCGTAGACCCAAGGGCATAGCCTTCGGTTTAACTCGACCTCCTTCTCGCAGTAAAGTTTCCTCTTTTCGAGGGTGGAGTAATCGAGAAATCCGAAATTGACCGGTTTTTTAATCTTTAAGACAAACCTCTTGTGGGAGGGGATTATCACCCACGAAACGTGGGTTTGAATTAGTTGACCGTTTAACTCCTTTAGGAGGTATTCGATTAGTTCCATAAAAGGGAAAGGTTAAATCAAAGGTTCCAAAACGATTTCCCCGTCGACAACCTTCGCTATTTCGGGTTTTTCCCCCCCGAAATCGACCCCTTCGGTGGTTCCTATTATGTTCCCTATCCTTAACTGTTGGGGCTCCATCTTCATGGCCACTACGACCGCCTCGGTGTTACCGGGATAACCCGCCCACGCCACACCCTTTAGGGCTCCCAAGATTACGATGTTGCCGCCCGCTCTAATTTCCGCCCCGGGGTTTACATCCCCTATTACGATTACATCCCCGCGGTGCTCTATAAGCTGTCCCGCGCGGACGTTTTTGTTTATCACTTTTACCGTTGCACCTTTTATCTTTTCTATGTCGCTAGCTTTTAAGGTGGGGATGCCACCTTTCTTTTCCCCCTTTTGCGGATACAAAAGGGGTTTTAACCCCTTTTGGATTAGGTAATCTATCACCCTCCTAACGGTTTCCTCGCTTACCCCATCCTTGGGTTGAACCACAAACGGCATTCCACCGTTGGAGGTGAAGAACTTTTTTTTAAAATTCTCGTCGAGTTGTCTCTTTATCTCATCCCAGTTATTGTTTTCCACCTCAATGGTAAGAACAAGTATGGGTTTACTTTTAATGTTTACCATTGCCCTTTATATAACTTAGTGGGGAAAGGAGGGAGTTGCAAAAACGCCCTAAGGGGAACTAATACATAAGATAGTAAACCCCTATAGTGGTGGCGGGGTCGAAGGGTATAACCCCCTTGAGGTCGGAACCGAGTATTCTCCTTATGAGGGGTTGTTCCTTCTTGATTTCCACCACCACCGGTTTACCCTTTATCCCCGCAAGCTTTGCCGCCTCGTTTATGGCGTCCTCGAGGTTCCCTATCTTGTCTATAAGCCCGATTTCCAGCGCCTGATGCCCGCTGAAAATCCTACCGTCCGCTATTTGGTCTATGTCAACCTTTAATTTCCCCTTGCGGTTTTTTACAACCGCCTCCTTGAATTGGTTTAAAACGTCCTCTTCCAACCTCAAAAGGTACTTTTTCTCCTCCTCGGTTAGACCCCTAAAGGGGTTTAGGATGTCCTTGAACTTTCCCGTTTTGATAACCTCGACCTTGACCCCTATTTTGTCGGCGAGTTTTTGAACGTCCAACTTTTGGATTATCACCCCTATAGACCCGGTAATGGTTCCCCCTTCGGCGTAGATAACGTTTGCTGGTAGTGATATGTAAAGACCACCCGAGGCGGCTACGTTCCCCATAGATACCACAATGGGTTTTTTATATTCCTTTTTTAACCTCTCGAGTTCTTCGTATATTTCCTGCGATGCGCCTACCGCCCCTCCGGGGGAGTTTACCCTCAAAACGAGGGCTTTTATCGATTTGCTCTCCTCAACCCGTTTTATTTTTTTCAACACGTCGTCGGCGGAGTTTATTACCCCTTCGACTTTAATAACCGCCACCTTGTCGGAGGTGGGCATTTTGCTCTTTAGCCAATAGCCGAAACCCATTAAACCTACAAAGGTTAAAGCCAAAACTAACGAGACCCAGCAGAGGACCTTCTTTAAAAAACCCATAAGGGGAATAGATTAGGAAAAGGTTTATTTCCCCTTCATGTAAAAGAGTTGAACTATCCCCAATTGGATGAGGTAGAAGAACTCGTAAAAAGGTGCATAGCTAATAAGGGGATAAGGCCACCCCTTGGAGGGGAGAAGGTTTACCGCCATTCCGGCGTTCATAAACGCCATCGCAAAGGTCTCTATGGCTACCAAAATGGTGAAGTATTGGGCAAATCTATCCTCGAAGTTGTAAGCCATAACGATTAACCTAAGGAGGATAAGGAGGGTTACGATAAAGATAAAAACGGAAAATATAAAACCGGTCTCCTCCCCGATGGTGGCAAATATAAAGTCGGTGTGAACCGTTGCACCCATGTAGAGCTTCCTTGTTCCAAAGCCAAAACCCACGCCGTCCAACCCTCCCCTGTGAACCGCATAGAGGGAGTTTGCTATCTGATAGCTCGAAAAGGTCACATCGTTGAAAGGGTTTAGCCAGTTGTTAATCCGCACCACTAAATGCCAAAAGGGGGTTCCCTGAAAGGGGTTTGGAAGTTGTAGGTTTATCTTCGCGTTCAAAATCGCAAAAATGGCGACCACGATAACCGCCGAGGTTGACAGGTAATAGAACAACGAAAACCTCCTGTTTTCCCACCTAAAGAAGGTAAGGGTAAAAATGGAAAAGAGCAAAAGTAGGGTTGTTCCTACATCGGGTTGAGCCAAGAGGAGGAGGAGGTACAAAACAGAAACGGTTACAACCTTTGGAAAGTTGATTTTTTTCTTTGCCAGTTCGTAAGCCAAAAAGAGGTAAAAACTCAAAATGGTGAGCCCCGTAATCAGAAACATATGCTTGGGACCCAAAAGCCAACGGTTTACCCTAAGGTGGAAAATAAATTTCTCCAAAACCACCACGAGCATTAAAAAAAGGGTGGTCCAAACGAGATATTTCAAAAATCTTTTAAACGACCACTTGGAGAGGATACGGTTGAGCCTTTTTTTCTCCTCCACATAGACCGATATTTTTCGGTGGTTTATAAGGGCGTAGTAAATAGCAACCCCCGCCGCCAAAACGGGAAGGAGCTTAAAAAAAGGGGCAAAGGCGTGGATTAATTTCCCCCAATCGTCGGGGTAGTAAACGGAGTAGTAGACCAAACGGGGAATTGTATAACCGCTAAAAATAAAGGCGGCACCCGTCACTATCAGAACAAAAACCAAATAGTGGATAATACGGTCGTAGCTCCTCATAGTGTTCAAAAAATTGAAAATAACAGAGGGGGAAAGGGACTTTTCTACCTTTTCCTATCGAGGATAACGTCGTCGTAAGCCCACTTTTTGAGGATTTGTTTTATTTCCTCCAACGAAAGTTGGGGTTTGTCGTAAAAACCCTTTAGGGAACGTTGCCTCTCCGCCTCGTAGAGGATTACGGCGGTGGCAACCGAAACGTTTAGACTTTGCGCCATCCCGTACATGGGGATGACCACGTTGTAATCGGCAATCTCCGCGACCTCCTCGCTCACCCCTTGGAGTTCGTTCCCGACCACCACCACCGTGGGTTTTGTGTAATCGACCTCCCTAAAGTGGATAGATTTACCCGTCAACCTCGTCGCCACTATTTGGAAACCCTTTTCTTTAAAACCCCTTAGGGTTTCCACCGCATTCTCCACCCTGTGGAGGAAAACCCATTTGTGGGAACCCATCGTTATGTGTTCGTTGTAAATCTTTGTTTTGTTCCCGTCGTAGGTGTAGTAGATATTTAGAACTCCCACGGCGTCGCACGTCCTTATAATCGCCGAAAAGTTGTGCTCGTTTTTCACGTTTTCCGAAAAGAGGATTAAATCCTTTTGTCTCCTTAGGAGGACTTCGACCAGCTTTTTCAACCTCTGCGGTTCGACCAGATAGTCCTCGCCCTTTAAAAGTTCCAAAACCTTTTCCACTTCCATTTTTAGGGAAATCAGTCTATTAAATCCCAACTTAGGGGTGTTCCAGCTTTTATATCCTTTCTAGCCCTCCTTTTGCCAACTATCTCCTTGTAGTGTTTGGGGTGCAGACCGTAGCCCGGTCTTATCGAGCGGACGTTTTCCTCGGTAAAGAGTTCCCCCGCCTTTACATCCTTTACAACGAACAGAGAACGGGCGAATTGCCTACCCTTTTTCATACCCTCGGTAACCTTATAAGAGCCATCCCCGAGGGCTTTCCTCGCATTTTTCACCGCCTTGACCATTTGGGCGAATTCGTCGGGGGTTAAAGAAAATGCCCTATCGGGGGTATCGAGGTTTTTATCGAGGATAAAGTGCTTTTCTATCATCACAGCCCCCAAGGCGGCGGCGGCAACGGGAACCTCTATCCCCTTTGTATGGTCGGAAAGCCCCACCGGAACCCCGAAGATAGACCTTAAAGAGGGAATAACCCCTATATTTGCCTCCTCTATAGGTGTGGGATAGGCGCTCGTGCACTTTAAGAGGATAACCTGGTCGTTGCCCATCCTCTTGCAGGCGTTTATTGCCTCCTCTATATCGGCAAGGGAGGCTATACCGGTGGAAATAATCACCGGCTTACCTTTGGAGGCTATATACTCAATAAGTGGTATATCGGTAATCTCGAAGGATGCGACCTTGTAGGCGGGAACGTCCAACTCTTCGAGGAAATCCACGGCGGTTTTATCGAAAGGAGTCGAGAAAAATATAAGCCCCAACTTCTCCGCCAGTTCCTTCAGTTCGTAATGCCACTCCCAGGGGGTATAAGCCTCCTTGTACAACTCGTAAAGGGTTTTTCCATCCCAAAGGGTTCCCCCCTTTATGCGGAAGTATTCGTTATCGAAAGGGGCGGTGATGGTATCGGGGGTGTAGGTTTGGAGCTTTACCGCATCGGCACCGGCTTCTTTCATAGCGTAAAGGGTCTCCTTGGCGAGCTCGAGGTCTTGCTTGTGGTTTGCCGAAAGCTCCGCCACTATCAAAATATCCCTATCGAGGTCGAAATCGCCTATTTTTATTCCCATAAATAGTTAGAAAACCACAAAGGGC
>CAZNBH010000043.1:0-6540 GCA_964571355.1 uncultured Aquifex sp. | reverse complement strand
TCGGTGGTTAGCCGTTCTTCCCAACAGTTTTTGCAAAAACATAAACCCTCTATGTAGGGGTCTTGGAAGAGGTTTTCCTTAGCCCCGCATTTGAAGCATTCGGCGTTTTCATCCTCGCAGGGCTCGAGCCTTTCGTAGAGTTTTTCCGATTTTTCCATATTCCCAATAATAACGCCCTTCGGGGGAGTTTTTTGTTGCCAAAATTCTTTTTAAGATGCCCGAAAAGGTTACGGTGAGAACCCTTTTGAGGAAAAAGCAAAGGGGTGAAAAAATTACAATGGTCTCCACCTACGACTATCTCTCCGCCAAACTCTGCGATGAGGTTGGAATCGACGCCATACTCGTGGGCGACTCCCTCGGAATGGTGTTTAAAGGGGAGGAAAACACCTTAGGGGTTACCCTCGACGAGATTATTTACCATACCAAGGCGGTAAAAAGGGGGGCTAAAAGGGCTTTTGTAATAGCCGATATGCCCTTCGGGAGCTATCAGATTTCCCCCGAAAAGGGGGTGGAAAACGCCATAAGGGTTATAAAGGAAACAAACGCCGACGCGGTTAAGGTGGAGGGGGGGAAGGAGGTAGTCCCCCTAATCGAAAGGCTGGCGGAAATAGGAATAGCCGTTGTAGGTCATCTCGGCTTTACACCTCAAAAAATCCAAATCTTCGGCGGTGCAAAGGTGGTTGGAAGAAAGGAGGAGGAACGGAAAAGGCTCCTCGAAGAGGCAAAAGCTTTGGAGGAAGCCGGTGCGGTTATGCTCGTTTTGGAGGTTGTTCCCTCCGACATAGCGAAGGAGATAACCGAACTTTTAAAAATTCCCGTAATAGGTATAGGGGCGGGTAAATACACCGACGGGCAGGTTTTGGTATTCCACGACCTCGTGGGGTTGGTAGAGGATATAAAACCCAAATTTGTAAAACGATTTGCGGAGGGTGCAAAAATTTTTAAGGAGGCGTTAAAACAGTATAAGGAAGAGGTAGAAAAAGGTTTGTACCCTTCGGAGGAACACAGCTATGAACGATAAGGTTTTAGACCTTCTTCAGAGGTTGGGAGTTTTACCCCCCTCGGTGGTGGAGGAAATCAAACAAAAAAAACAACCTCAGGACGATACCATTTCCTTCCTCGTTAAGAACGGTTACATCGACGAGATGAAATTCCTCCAACTCCTCCACAGAAATTTCGGTTTGAGCGTTGCCCCCGACGTATCGATTGAGGACATAGACCAAGAGCTGATAAAGAAAATCCCCCTCGAATTTATTCAGAAAAATATGGTTATCCCCCTCAAGTTGGAAAACGGGGTGTTGCACGTTTTGACCACCAACCCCTTTAACACCCAAGCCCTCAACTCTTTGAAATTCTTGCTGAAGGTTTCAAAGGTTCAACCGGTGGTAATACCGGTTTCGGTGATGGAAACCCTCCTAAAGGAGTTGGAGGAAAAGGAGCAGGAGGCTGTAGTCGAACTGGCGGAGAGCGAAATAGGTGAAGCCGTCGAGGTCGAAAACATTGAGGAAGAAAATGTAAACTGGCAAGCCATTTTAAAAACCGCTGAAACGGAAACGCCGATTATCCGACTCGTCAACGCGATACTGGCGGAGGGTGTAAGGAGAGAGGCCTCCGATATCCACATAGAGCCGCAGGAAAAGCACCTCCTCGTTAGGTTCCGTATAGATGGAATTCTAAGGATTTTCCAAAGACTACCGGCGAAAATTAAAGACGCCGTGGTTGCCCGTATCAAGATAATGGCAAACCTCGACATTTCGGAAAGGAGGAAACCGCAGGACGGTAGGATTAGGGTTATCTTCCACGGGAAAAAGATAGACTTCAGGGTGTCGACGTTACCGACCATATACGGGGAAAAGGTCGTTTTGCGTATCCAAGAGGCTGAAAAGTACCTTAGCTTTAAACTAGAAGACCTGGGATTTGAAGCGGATAACCTACTCCTCTTCAGGCATCACATATGGCAACCGTGGGGTATGGTTTTGGTAGTCGGTCCCACCGGTTCGGGTAAAACGACCACCCTCTACACCGCCCTGCAGGAGAGAAACACCCCCGAGGTCAACATCATGACCGCGGAGGACCCCGTCGAGGTTGCCATTCCGGGAATAAACCAAGTTCAGATAAACGAAAAAATAGGGCTCACCTTTGCGGCGGTCTTGAGGGCTTTCCTAAGGCAGGACCCCGATATTATCCTAGTGGGAGAGATTAGGGACTTGGAAACCGCCGAGATAGCCATTAAGGCGGCTTTGACCGGTCACCTCGTATTTTCGACCCTCCACACCAACGACGCCCCCTCCACCACCACCCGTTTGGTCGATATGGGGGTTGAGCCTTTCCTCGTGGGAACCGCCGTTAACCTGATAGTAGCGCAGCGTTTGGTTAGGAGGCTTTGCCCCAAGTGCAAACTTAAGGCGGAGGAGGTCTACCCTAAAGAGTACTACGAGGATTTGAAAAATCAGGTTAAGAACGCCATTAGGAGGGTTATCGAAAACCTCCAATTAAGGTTGACGAAGGAAAAAGACCCCGAAAAGAAACAGAAAATTGTTGAACATATAAAGGAATACCAAAAGCTTTACAACAACGGGTTGGAGATTTACACCGAAAACCCCGAAGGGTGCCCCCATTGCAACAACACCGGCTATAAGGGGAGAATGGCGGTTCACGAACTCCTCGAGGTTACCGAAAACGTTAAAAAGCTAATCCTCAAAGGGGCTAACGCGGAGGAAATAAAACTCGAGGCGATTAAGGAGGGGATGAGAACCCTTTACGAGGACGGATTGGTAAAAATCGGTAAGGGGATGACCTCCATAGAGGAGATTAAGCGGGTTCTCGTCGCCGAATACTGACCTTTTCTTGCCTTTGTTTGTACCCCTTCCTAAATTCCCCTATTAGGAGGGAAAAAGATGGTGATAGAGGTCAAACCGGTCGAACAGGATATAGAACCCCTCGTCACAAGGGTGTTTCTAAAGTCGATTGATATAATCGGCGGTTTGCAAAAGCTCGCCGAATACAGAACCCTAACGTGGCTTCCCTCATTGGCGAGGGCGGCTTTCGTAATAGTCCTAAGGGAGGAATACCTCAAAACCGAGGATGAAATAGCCGAAATAGTTGGTATTACGAAAAATACCGTTCGCCAAATTTTGAGGGCGGACCCCCAAATGGCCCTGTACAAAATCCAACATATGGACGAGCTTTCCCCCGAGGAGAAAAAGCAGCTAAAGGTTCACACCGCCGGGGGTATAGCAAAAATAGCCTACAAGCTCATCAAAGAGGGTGAAGAGCCCAAAATCTTCGAATACTACTGCACCCTTACCACCGAGGCGTTGGAAGTTCCCTGGGCTTATCTGCTACTCAAAAAGATTAAAGGGGTACATTTCCCCATTACGTCCCCCGAGCAGTTGCTCGAAAAGGTTAAGGGTCTAACCATCAAGGGAATTCCCGCGGAGGAAATCGTTAAAAACATCGAATACCCCATAAGGAACCCCGCCGAACTCCTCCACAAGGTGAAGATGTATTTAAAGGCAAAACAGGAGGCTTAATCGAATACAACCCTGTAAATCCCTTTTAGGTTTCTTCCCATTTCGTCCCAATCCAATCCGTAGCCGACCACGAAGTGGTCGGGTATTTCAAACCCGACGAAGTCGGCTTCCACATTTTCGACCCTCCTCGAGGGTTTATCCAGGAGGACACAGGTCTTAAGGGAGGCGGGATTTCGGGTTTTTAGCAGTTCCAATACCTTTTTAAAGGTTCGCCCCGTATCGAGGATATCGTCGACCAGCAAAACGTGCTTTCCCCCTATGTCAAAGCTCAAATCCTTTTTTATTTCCACGTTGCCGCTGCTTTCGGTTCCCCTGTAGCTCGAGGCGACTATAAAGTCGACCAAAAGGGGTCGGTTTATTTCCCTAACGAGGTCGGAAACGAATATAAAACTCCCCTTTAGGAGCCCTACAACTACAAGCTCCCCTTCGGGGGGAAAGTTTTTTTCTATATCCCTTGCGAGTTCTTTTACCCTCTTTTTTATATCCTCCTCGGGAATGAGGAGCTCCAGAGGTCTACCCCTAAGGGTTAAATTCCTTTCCATAAAACCCCTATTGTCCTTTAAAAGCTTTTACAAATTCCTCCGCCTGTTCTTTCGTTTTTACCTTTCCCTCCAGTTGGGCTTTTACGAGTTCCTCCAAAATTTTCCCGACGAGGGGGGAGGGTTTTATCCCGAGGAGGTTTATTACCTCCTTCCCGTCCAATAGGGGTTTTGAATACCTTTTGTAAACCTTACCGTAAAAGTTAAGGAGTTGTTCGAATTCCTCCGATAGGTCGAGGGCTTTCGCCCATACCCCTATGGGGAATAGGTACTTTTCAAACCTCTTTAGGTAAAGGTACCTTTCCCAAACCCCTTTGGGAAGACTTTTTAATATCTCAACCCCTTCGAGGGTGCTCCTTAGGTATTTTTTCGCTTTTTCCCCGAAGGGGTAGCGGTTTAGCCATTCCCCCTTAGGGGATAGGTATAGGAGGGGAACCACCTTTAGGAGAACCTCCTCGGGGAATTCCCCCAAAAAGGTTTCCCCTTTGGCGTTTAACAACCTTCGGAGGTTGCGGGGGTAATCAGAGGATAGTACCCTATTGAGCCTTTCCGATAGCTCCAAGAGGTGTTTTGTTTCCACCCTTTCCCCGAGGAGGATTTCCAGAACACCGTCCTCCCCCAGTAGGCGGTAAAGCTTTGGGAAGTTTTCCCCCTTTAGGGCTTTGAGGAATTCGTTTAGAACCCTTTCGGGGGGAACGGTTTTTAGGAGTTCCAAGTTTTGGAGAATAAAATCCCGCGTAGCGGGCTCTATTTTGAAGTTTAAAGTGTGGGCGAAGCGGTAAGCCCTAAAGAGCCTAAGGGGGTCGGCTATCAGGTTTCCAAACTCAACGGCTCTGACGAGACCTTTTTTTAAATCCTCCCTCCCCCCGAAGGGGTCTATAAAGTTTTCCTCCCCCCTTAGGAAATCCTCCAATCTCCAGGCTATCGCATTTATGGTGAAATCCCTACGGGAGAGTTCCCCTTCTATAGTCCCCTCAAAGGGGGTTATGTCGAGCCTGAACCCGTAAGGGGTTACAACGGTGTAAACCTCCCCGAGGGGTAGGTTTTCCTTTTTAAAGCTAAAGAGGTGACCGCCGAGCTCTTTTGCCACCCTTTGGGCTAATTCTTTTGCGTTCCCTTTAACGGTTAGGTCTATATCTTGCGCCCTTTTCCCCAAGAGGTAATCCCTTACAAATCCCCCCACGAGGTAGGTATCGGTGGGCAAAAGGGGAAAAACCTTTTTTAGGAGCTCCTTAACCTCCATTTACCGCCTTTAGTATTTTCTTTAGGTTTTCCTCCAAGCGGGTTATATAGTCCCCTTCACCCTTCCAAAGGATGGGGTCTAAACCAACAGGGACGACCTTCGAGCCGAGCATTTTTGACAGTTTTTGGGCTATCTCCTTCCCCTTGGGGTTGGTGGATATGTATAAAACCAAGACCCTACCGGGTTCGTTTTTGACCTTCTCAACTATTTGGGCAAAGGTCTTTGCCGATATGCCGAGTTCCCCGTGCTTTTCGAGTATACCCAACACCTTTAGGTTGTAATCCTGGCAAAGCCAAACAAAGGCGGGGTGAACCATAACGACCTTCAGGTTTAACCCCTTGAGTTTTTCGTAGTCTTGGTGAACCTTTTCGAGTTTTTCAACCGCTTCGTCAAACCCCTTTTGGGAAATTTTTAAGTCCTTAACCTCTTGCGGGAGTTTTTCCACAAACTCGAGCCACCTTTTTGGGGAAAACCACAGGTGGGGATTAACCGAGGGGGGGAGATTTAAAACCTTTATTACCTCCACCCGTTTGTTGGGGTCCACCTTTCCCGCAAAAGGTTCGAGGTTTCCTACGAGGAAAACCTTTTTGGCCTCCGCGATTTTAACCGCATCTTTGGGGGATAGGTCGTAGAGGTGGGGATTCTGACCGGGTTTTAAAATTTGATAAACCCCGTAAGAGGGGTAGAGCTCCTTAACGGTCCAAGTAAGGGGGTAAATTGAGGTAACTATCAGCGGTTTTTCGTTCCTTTTTTCACCGCAAGAGGAGAGTAATAAAGCCCCTCCCAAAAGGGGGAGGAGGAGATTTTTAAAACCCATAAGGGGTTATTTTCTTTTTCTCGAGGCTATAACCTCCTCGAGGTATTTGTTGTAAACCGCCGCAAGGTCGTCCCTTAGGGCTTTGATAGCCTCCTCAATTTGGTTGAGGTCGCTAAATTTTTCTATCTCTTCGAGCTTTTGCAAAGCTTCGTCGGCTTTGGGGTCTTCCCAAATATCCTTAAGGTCGAGGGCGTACTTTTCTATCTCGGTGAGCATTATTAGGTAATCTTTTAACCAAATTTGGAGTTCTTCCTCGGTTTTTGCCAACTCTTTACCCTTACGGGTGATGGCGTTTAGGACTATATCGAGCCTGTAATAGAAATCCTTTTGCATTGTTTACCTCCCAAAGGTTTTTTATTGATTTTAAACCCCTTTCGGGGGGTGCAAAAAAGTTTGGCTCAGCTTGGG
>CAZNBH010000042.1:0-6664 GCA_964571355.1 uncultured Aquifex sp. | reverse complement strand
TTTTAAAAGAGCCAACCAAGCGGAAGGTTTTAATATAGCTCTCAAAAATAGAAGTGCAACTGGGTAATAATTGCCAAATAATGGAAGAGTTCCTCGTCTATCCCGCGGAGGGTGGAGCTATTGTAATAGGGCAAAAGACCTCGGGGGAAATTGAAAGTTTTTGTTTTACCCCCGAAGGGGAGTTGCCCCTTTTTTCTATCCTAAAAGGGAGAATTACCGAGAGGGATGATACCCTCGGAGGATTTTGGGTTTCGGTAGGCCACCCTAAGGAATTCTTTCTCCCTTTTTCCCAAACCCCCAAAGGTGTAAAAGTGGGGGATTTGCTCACCCTACAGGTGGTAAGGGAAAGTGTTGAAAACAAACCCCCGAGGGTTGGGGCTTTTGTAAGACTTCCCCTCTGCGGATGCGATGCGGTTTTTAACAAAAGGGGGGTTTCGGGAGAAGTTGGAAACCGTTTAAAGGAACTAAAACGCTACTCCGACCTTTATGGGATAAGGTTGAACGTTTGGGAACCCGAGAGGTGTTTATTTTCGTTAAAGGATTTCAAAAACTTCGTTGACTTTCTGAAAAACCTCCCGCCGAAGGCGGGCGTTTACCTTAGGTGGAAATGCCTTTATACCGAACTGCTTCGAAATTGCGGCGGAAAGGTTTACAACGAAAGGGTTGACGAGTTAAAGGCTCTTTTTCCCTTTTTGGAGGTGGATAGCGGAAACCTTTCGACGTTAAAGCTCCTATCCAAGGGACTTCTGACCGGGAAACTTTTGCCCCTTACGGGGGAAAGGGTTGAGTTCCCCCACGGGTATTTTCTCGTTTACGAAAATCCCGCTTTGGTTTTTCTCGATGTTAATGGAACCATTGGGGGAAACGAACTATCCCTTTTCGCCGTCGAGGGGTTTTTAAGGCTTTTGAAAATCCGCCAATGGGGTGGTCTTATAGCTGTTGATTTCCCTACAAAGGATAGGTTTACCGAAAAAACCCTTAAAGGGATACTGAAGGAAAAACTCTTCCCCTACGGGTGCAAAGTTTTGGGATTTACCAACGGGGGTCTGCTCGAAATCCTTTGCCCTAAAAGGGTGAGGACAACTTTGGAGCGGATAAGGGAGAAAAATAACTATCTAAACTGCCATTGGTACAGGGGCGATTTCTTTACCCTTTTGGTAGGCGAAAAGGTTGCAACCTTTAAGGGGTTCTTAAAAGGGGTAAAGGTTAACCCTTTGAGGAAGGGGTTGGAGGAAAAACTTAAAAAGTTAATCGGTTTGGAGTTCCCCATTATGTACGATTGGAACGTTCCCCCCGATGGATTTGAATTAATCCCTTAACTTTGCGGGGTCGAGGAAGTAAACCTCCGATACCCCACCCTTTGAGGTGACCCCGATTAGCCTATCCGCCAAGTAGGCTACACTTTCCCGAAGGGTGACCACTATAAACTGCGCCTCTTTGGAGTATTCCTTTATCAATTCCCCCACCTTGACGGCATTTGCCTCGTCGAGGTGGGCGTCCACCTCGTCGAAGTAATAGAACGGCGCCGGCTTGTACCTCTGTAGGGCAAAGATTAGGGACAGTGCCGCAAGGGTTTTCTCCCCTCCCGACATCGCCTCGAGGTATTTAACCTCCTTACCCCTCGGTTTTACGAACATATTTATCCCACCCGCAAAGGGGTCGTGGGGTTTTTCCAATTCCATATAAGCCTTTCCGCCGGGGGAGAGGAAGGAGAAAATCTCCTTGAAGTTTTTGTTAATAGCTTTAAAGGTCTCGAGGAATATTTTCGTTTTCTTTTTTTCTATCTCGGCTATGAAGTCGGTAAGGGCTCTCTTTTCCCTCAAAAGGGTTTGATACTTTTCTTTATACTCCCTATAGCGGTTTTTTACCTCTTCGTACTCTTCCTCGGCACGGAAGTTCACGCTCCCTATTTCCTTGAGTTGTTCCTCGGCTTCCTTTAACTCCTTTTGGAGTTGGTTTAAGCTTTCCTCCGGCTCGGGGAGGTTGGGGTTTTTTATTTCCTCTTTGAGGTTTTCTATGTTTTGCTCCACCTTTGCGAGTTCTATTAGGAGCTTGTCCCTCTCGGAGGTAAGCTTTTCGAGCTTTGCCGTTAGGAGGGCTATTTCTTTTTCGAGGTTTTCCTTTTCGGAGCGGAGTTTTTCCCGTTCCTCAACGAGTTTTGAAACGGTTTGCCCCACTTTGGAATAGGAATTCTTTACCTCCTCGAGTTGTTGTTCTATTTCTTCCAACCTTTTGAGGGTGTTCTCCTTTTCCTCCTCCAACCTTTTGAGGTTTTCCTCTACAGCCTTAATTTCCCTCTTGAGGTTTTCTATCAAGTTTTCCAACTTAAGGAGCTTTTTCTCCTCTTCGGATAGTTCCTTTTTGAGGTTTTCCACCTCCTTTAGGAGTTTTACCCGTTGGAGTCTTAGGTTTTCGAGACCGCTATTGGATACCTCGGAGATGAGCTTTTCCCTTTGTTGTTTTAGTTCGTCTATTTGTTCCTCGAGGAGGACTATTTCGTCCTGCAACTTTTCGAGTTTTTGTTCCTTTTCCTCCCTCTCCTTTTTGAGGAACTCGAGATATTCGAGTCCCTGCTTAATCCTCTCCTCGAGCTTCTTTATCCTTTCGAGGACCTTGTTGTGTCCCCTTTCGTACTCCTCGAGTCTCCGCTTGGAGTAGTTAATTACCCCTTCAACCTCCCAGAGTTTTTCCTTTGTTTTTTCGTATTCCCTTTTAAGTTTTTCGAGCTTTCTTTCCACCTCGGAGAGTTTCTCCTTTATTTCCTCCAAGCGGGAACGGATATAACCCTCCCTTAGGAGGTTGGAGGTTTGATACCTACCCCCGGTAATGGTTCCCCCTTTTTCGAACAGTTCCCCCTCGGGGGTGACCATCCGGTAAATACCTATTCCCAACCTTTTGGCGGTTTCAAAGTCCCTAACCAGGATGGTATCGCCGAAAACGTACAGAACAGCCTTTTCGAAGTAGGGGTCGTAATCGACGAGTCTATAAACAAAATCTATAACCCCCGCCGTGCGGGGTAGGTAATCGGGTCTTTTAGCCCTGATTTTGTTAAGGGGTATAAAGGTAAGCCTGCCCAGGTCGTATTGTTTTAAAAGGTCTATGCACCGCTTCGCGGTGTCCTCGTTTTCCACAACCACGTAGCGGAGCCTGTTACCACCCGCCACTTCGATGGCGGTTAAATACTCCTCGTCGGGAACCCTTATAAGCTCGGCAACCGTTCCGTATACACCCTCGACGTTTTTCTTTAGGAATTCAACGGTCTCGTTCCCGCCCTCCCTTTGTTGGGCTTCGAGTTTTATGAGTTCCCTTAAGAGGTCTTCCCTTTCCTTTGAGAGTTCCGTAATGAGGCGGTCTATTTTTTGGAGTTTACCCTTTATGGTTTGGTATTCGACCTCTTTCTCCTTTAGGAGCTTTTCGAGTTTTTCCCTCTCGTAGGAGGCACTTCCTACAAAATCCGCCAGGAGTTCCCTCTTTTCTTCCTCCAACCTTTTTAGGTTTTCCTCGGTTTGTTCGATTTTCCCGTCGAGGGTGTCGAGCTCCCTCAACAAAACCCTTAGGAGTTTTTCTTTTTCATCCCTTTCCCTTTGGAGGTCGGCGAGTTTTTTTTCGGTTTCCTTTAAAAGTTTTAGGGCTTCGCCAAATTTTCCCTCGAGGTTTTCTATTTGTCTTTCCAACTCCAAAAGGTCTTCCTCGAGGGGTTTCAGTTTCCCTTTAAGGGTTTCTATCCGCTTTAGGAGTTCCTTTTTGAGATTTTCCTTTTCTTCCAGTTCCTTTTGGAGGTTCTCCAAGCGCTTTAGCAAACTTTCCCTTTCGAGTTCGAGATTTTTAAGCCGTTCCTCCAATTGGGATTTTTCCCTGTTTAAAAATTCTTCCTCCGATTGGAGCTTTCCTATTTTTTCCCTGTAAGGTTCGAGGAGGGTTTCTATTTCCCTAAGTTGGTTTTCCCTTTGGGCTATTTCCCCTTTGAGTTTGGAGATTTCCCCCTCGAGGAGGTCGATTTGTTTTTTCTTTTCCTCCAAAAGGTTTTGGAGTTTTTCCTTTTCCCTTAGGAGGGAGTAAAGCCTCTTTAGGTTAATTTTCTCCTGTAGGGTTTCAATTCTTTTTTTCAGTTCCCTGTAGAGGGCGAGGTTTTGCCTATCCCTTTCGAGGGTTTGGAGTTGTTTTTCCAACTCCTCGAGGATTAGCTTTAGCTCCTTTAGTTTTAACTCGACCTCTCCGAGTTCCTCGAGGGCTTTGTGCTTTTTCTCGTCGAATTCCCCTATACCGGCGATTTCCTCGATGAGTTTCCTCCGCTGCAAAGGTGTCATTTTGAGGAAGTGGATGATGTCCCCTTGGAGAACTACGTTGTAGGCGTTCTCGGTAATCCCCGCCCTTGTTAGGAGCTCCTTTACCTCCCTTTCCTTTACCGTTTTTCCGTTTATTTTGAAAACGCTCCGCCCGTTGGGGAAAACCTTACGGGAAAAGATTATTTCCTCTTCCTCCAAGGGGAACGCACCGAGGTTTTTGAAGTGAACCTCCACCTCCGCATAATCCGCCTTTTGGTTTCCTTTGTTCCAAATGAGGTAGGAGAGATTTTTTGCCCTAAGCACCTTGGAGGATGCGAGTCCCAAGGCGAAACTTATTGCGTCCCCTATGTTGGATTTTCCCGCCCCGTTGGGTCCCACTATCGCTATAAACCCCTCCCCGAGGGGTATTTCCTTCCTCCTCCTCCCGTAGGATTTGAAACCTTCTACCACTACTTTGGTTATGTAGGCTTTCCCGGTAACCCCTTGTTGGTTCATCGAATAAGGAAAAAATTTTTAGCACCTCAAAGGGATTTGGTCTTTTTACACCCTTGCCTTGAACTTTCTGATTTTCCTCCTAATTTTCGAGGTATGGGAAGGATTTACGGTAGGGTGGACAGCCCGGAGGATATTCGGAGGATTAACTGCATCATTAGGGACGAAATGCTCAACGTCGAAACCCCCGAACAGCTCACCGACTTAAAGAAGCGTTCCGATTACCTGTGCACCCTTACCTATTCACCTTTTTGGAAGAAGAAATTCGGAGCCCTCGTTGAGAAATTGAGAGAGGTTGCTTGTGAGGAAAACAGGGCTACCGTAAGGCTCGCCAACTATATAGCGAAGGTTAGGGGTTGGGATAAGGAATACGAACCTTGGGGTGCCGAAAAGATATCGATAGAGGATAGGTTAAAGCAAATACCCGAGGAGGTTTTAAAGGAAATACAGGAAACGGTGGTAGATTTGAAGCTGTCCCCCCAAATTTTGGAGGATTTGAGGAAAAGCTTTTGCAATATCCGTAAGGCTATGGTTCTCGCCGAAACGCCGGAGCAATTGCAAAGGTTAAAGAGGGAAAGCGACCTGCTTGTAGCAACAACCCATTTGAAGGATTTTAGGGAAAGGTTTGAAGATGTCCTCGACAAAATCGAGGAGCTCGTCGAAAAGGAAGAGGAGAGGACGGTAAAAACCGCCAACATTGTCGCCGAAGCGAACGGTTGGCAACTTGAGTTCGAAAGGTGGAGCGAAAACGAGGTTAGGGAAGATGAAACCCTCGAGGAATACGTCCAGCGTTTACTCGAAGAGGAGGAAAAGGCGGAAAAATACATTCCTACGGAGGCTAAATACCGCCAAGGTATAGTTAAGTGGCTTGTCTATTACCACCCCAAAAGGGACCGCCATTATGCAAAAAGGATTTACTTCCCCGGTATCGTTAGAAATATCCAAATGGAAGGACCCGGTGAGTTTGAAAACCGCTTCGGTAGAAAGGTTTACGGGGTAAAAATTACCTACGAAACCCTCGTTAAGCCGGCTGTTATTAGGAGGGGAAATGCGGTTATCCATCTCCCCGAAAGGTGGGTTAAGAGAACAAAGGTTGTTCCCCTACCCGAAGTAGCCCAAGATGTGAAACTGGTCGACGAAAGACCTCCCTTTGCCTATAGGATAGCTTAATTGTCCTTTTCCTCTAAGGTTTTCTTTAAAGCCAAGGCTACTTCGGTTATTTCCCCGTTTTTTAGGTAATAGGTATTTTTTCCGGTTATGAGGCGGGCGGTCGACTCGGCTATTTCCTCTATTACCACCAATCCGTTTTCCCTAAGGGTTCTACCGGTTTGAACCAAATCGAGGATGTAATCGGTTAAACCTACCAGGGGAGCCAATTCCACCGACCCGTTTAGGATGTAAATATAGGGTTTTACCCCTTTGGATTCGAAGTATTCCCTCGCTATGTTGGGGTATTTGGTTGCAATCCGTATTGAGGAAAGTTTTTTGTACTCCTCCCCCTTTTGGGGAAAACCCGCTACACAAATCCTGCAGTAGCCTATTTTTAAGTCCAAAAGTTGGTAAACCTCTTTTTGGCTCTCCCATATGGTGTCGAAACCGCTTATCCCGAGGTCGGCGAGGCCACTTTCTACCAATGTTGGTACGTCTTTGGGTTTCGCCAAAAGGATTTTAAACTTATCCGTTTCGAGGACGAGTTTCCTACCTTCCTCCAAAGGTTTTTCCAAAAGACCCGCCTTTATAAGGAGTTTTACACTCTCCTTGAAAAGCCTCCCCTTGGGTAGGGCTAACACGAGCTTTGACATTTCTAAGATGGGTATATTTTCGTTGAATTACCCGCCGAAGGCGGTTTTTAGAAAAAAATTAAAAATCCCCCGCATTTAGCAGGC